>OMVC01000197.1 GCA_900314375.1 uncultured bacterium | reverse complement strand
TCAAAAGCAGGTAGGGTAGACTTCAGTCTACCAAATATCTTGAATAAGTTGACTATCTTATTATTTCTTATTATAGGAATTACCCTATATTTTGGTTGTGTATATAATATAGAATTTCTGTCCAATTTTACTTGGAATTGTTCTTCATTATTATGTTCTTCTTCTGCACGTTTATTATATTGAATTTTATATATGTGATACCATTTTTTGATTGTATCCGGATTGAAGATTTCATCGTTATTAATGTAACCATAGTTATTATAATAGTTTTGAGAAATTTTTTGAGCATCCACTCTTGTTATAACAGAAGAATCATTCGCCATTATATATGCAGTAACAGGATCAAGAGTTCCCCAAGTTATTATATCTTTTAGCCAAAATATAATCCAAGGCAATCCTGTTTTTTCTTTTTGATTACCTTTCAAATCATCCTTGTTTAATAAACATAAAGAAATAAAAGCACCTATGTTTCTAGTAAATTTATATAAAAATTCTTTACTAATAAAATCATAATGATTTGAAGCGGTACCTGTAAATAGCGTTTTATCTTTTGAAAACCACCATTCAATATGTTTTTTTATTGTATCAAACTTTTTATCAATTTTGATTTTTTCTATTTCATTAAAAATTTGTACAATTTTCATAATATAATTAATTCTGCAATTGTTTCCGAGAGAAAAGTAAGATTCCCCCTCTTTTAGAATTTTGTATATTTCACTAAATTTTGCTGTTAATTCCATTGTAATCTTTGGAGTTAATGAAACTTTATAAAAATAATTACGGTATTTTTTATTTGGATAGATAGTTTTTAGAAGCGCTTTACATCTGAGGTTAATAACGTTTTTATAAAATATATAATCACTATTATTTACATAATTTGCATATGTATTTTCCCAAATTTTTAATATTTTATCTTCTAAATCATCCTCTTTTGAAACATTATCAATTTCTTCTATAACTGATAATAAAAATTCATCTAAATTATCTAATACATTTACTGCTTCGTTATTTTCATTAATTGGCCTAGTATTTTCGATCCATTCAATAAACTTTTCTCGACTTGTTTCTTGTGTAATCTTTTGCCATTTATTATAAATTTTTTCTAATAACTTAAATAGTGCACTAGTTTCGTTATTTTGTGAATTATCCATAAATTCTTCTAAAATATTTACATAATTTGTATGTAAATATTTTAGTTGTTTTTCTTGTTGTGGTAATAAAATATAAGTTTGCCCTTCTGTTGTTAAACAAGGACGTCCAGCCCTTCCTATCAGATTTTTAAAATTTTTTATATCTACTAAACTATTATCATTGATATCATATGGTTTTCTTTTTAATGATGTATATGGTAATAAAATAATCTCAAATGGTAAATTTATACCTTCAATTAAAGTAGAATTTGCAATAACTACATTTATTATATTTTGTTCTACCAATTGTACTAATATTCTTCCTAATCTTCCCGGCATTTTACCATGATGTAAAACAATTCCTTTTTTTAATAATTTATATTCAACAGAATCTTGTCCAAAATAATCTGCACATATTTTTAATGCTTTATTATAAATATCTAATTTATCATTATTAGGTATTACGAAATATTGTGGAATATTTTCAACATTAGATAAATCTTCTTCAATGTATTTTAGAAATGGAGTTGCATATTGTGAAACTATATCTTCAATACCTAATATAGAAATTAATACAGTTTTATTTTTGTCTTTGTTTGTCTGTGAAGCATAGTTAAGTGCTGCCCAAAATAATCTTGGTCTCATTTTTTGAATACTTTTTTCATAATTATTATATTTTTGGGGAAAAGGACATCTTTCAATAGGATTTAATATATAAGGGCTCTGTTTTTCTTCATTTTCAAGCTTTACAATTTTACCATCTATAATATCAACGTATTGTTCATATGTACCCAGTGGTGAATAATAAAGGCGACCGATCGTTTGTCTAGTGCTTCTGTAATCCGATTTGATTGGTCTATCCTTTCTACCAATGAATGCAGATAAGCTTTTTTCAATTCCATCAGCAATAGCAGATAAGCCTATGAATCTAGTATTTGCTTTTAATTTCATTTTTAATCGTGTAATTAATGTTTCCAAACAAAAAGCACGAGAGTCTTCGGAATTAATATTATGTGCTTCATCAGCGTATGTCAAGTAAGGACTAAAAAAATATTGAACTTTTTCAGAAGAAAAGCTCCGGATTCTACAATATGGAGCTCTTTTCTGATAGGTGTTCAATTTT
>OMVC01000195.1 GCA_900314375.1 uncultured bacterium | reverse complement strand
TTTGTTTTTTTTAATAATTTTAGAAAATTTTTTAATCCTTTTTTTAAGAATATTCCCGCGACTACCCCTGCTGTCGTCGAACCGGGAACTCCAATCAAACCGACTCCTGTTACTGTTCCGGTTATAATAGGCAGTACTCCCGTATATCTGTATACATTCGTTACCCCTTTGCCGACCCCTTTTATAATCCCCTGATTATTTTTTTGGGCAAGTTGTTGTCCTGCGTTGAATGCAGTTTTAATTGTGCTAAATTCCCTTATTACCGGTTTTATTAAACTCATTTGCATCCTCCGGTTTCTACCCTATATATCTATAAAGTATTTTTTCGTGCAAATATTGCTTATTTTTTGTAAATCGGTAAACAAATTTAATTATAAATTCAAATAATTCGGACGCTGAGAATTGCAACTTTGCAACAATATCTTTATGCCGAAATTCTCTGTTTAAAATTCGCAAATAGTTTGCCTATAATTTAATCTCAATTCCGGTTTTGTATGAGCCTAAATATCTGAAATATGATGTTTTCGGTTTAATTTCATCAATAGCTTTTAACATATTTTTATTTTGGATATGACCTTCAAAATTTACTATAAAAATGTATTCATCAGGGTTTGTTTTTGAAGGTTGGGATGAAATGTAGGTTAAATTGATATTATTTTCCAAGAAAATATTTAGGATTTTTAATAAAGCCCCCGGAGTATTGTTAGTACGGAAAGCCACTGTGGTTTTATCTTTTCCAGTCGGTGTGGTTTCGACATCTCCGATTAAAATATATCTTGTTTTGTTGTTTTTGTCGTCGTGAATATTTTCTTTCAGGATATTGAGCATACAATTTTGTGCAATTCGGCGATTGCCTATTGAAGCATAAGTAAGATTATGGTTTCTCAAATCGTCTGCTGCTTCGAACATTGATGCAGCTTCAATTATTGTATGGTGCATAGGCATTTCGTTTTTTATAAAATCCTGACATTTTGCAATCATTCTCGGGGAAGCTATAAGGTTTGTAATACTGTATAATTCGGTTGTTTTTGATAATAAGCAGTATTCAATCGGTAAAATAAGTTCTCCGATAATTCGGATGTTAGGATTTTTGGCCATGATAAGGCAATCTAAAGATTCTCGGATAGTTCCGTCTAAAGTGTTTTCAACAGGTAAAACTCCGAGCGTGTCAGGATTTTGTTCAACGTATTCGACAATTTGTTTAATATTAGTTAACGGAGTTGTAAAACATTTTAAATCGTACATTGTGCAAAATTCATCCATAGCCATTGCGGAAAACGAATTTTCAGGCTCTAAATATGCAATGTTTTTTACCAAATCAAAATTTTCCATTTGCACCTCTTGCTTATTTCATTTACAATTATAACAGAAATAAAAGGAAAAGAGATGAGCGAAATAAAATTTGGTACAGACGGATGGCGTGCAATTGTCGGAAAAGATTTCAACAAAGAAAATGTTGAACTTGTAACAAAAGCAATCGGGAAATATGTTTTTGATAATTACGGAATATACAAAACTATTATAATCGGTTATGATCCTCGCAATATGGCGGATGAATTTTCTTTGTTGAGCGCAAATTTATTAAAGGATATGGGATTTAAGGTTTTGTACAGTGATAAAATTGTTCCGACGCCTGTTTTGGCTTATAATGCTAAATTGCGTGATGCTTGTGCAATAATGTTTACCGCATCTCACAATCCGCCGGAATACTTAGGGATAAAATTTATACCTGACTATGCAGGGCCTGCTACAAAAGAAATTACGGATGAAATCGTTTCAAATTTAGGCAGTGAAATAACATCTCAAATTAAGGGTAAACTCATATATACCGATTTTTCGCGTAATTATTTCCATAAAATAAATGAAATAATTGACTTTCAAAAAATAAGAGAAAACTTGACGGGTTCTCATATACTTTTTGACGGTTTATACAGTTCAAGTATCGGTTATTTTGATAAATTATTATCAATGCACAATATAAATTTTGATGCAATTCACATGTATCATGATAAGAATTTTGGCGGAGGAATGCCCGAACCTAAACCGCAGTATATGAAAGAAGCGATTGAATATGTCAGATACAGAGGTCAAGAGGTCAAGAGGTTAGGAAGTCAGGTTATTGACGGGAAAAGCCCTGCCTTCCCGCCTTCTTGCCCTCCTGCCTTCTACATAGCTCTTGCAAATGACGGAGATGCCGACCGATTCGGCGTAATAAACGAAAACGGTGAGTACGTTACTCCGAATGAGATTTTAGCTATATTGTTAATGCATTTAAAAAATAACAAGGGATATAACGGATGTTTTGTAAAAACTGTGGCAGGCAGTTTAATGCTTGATATTGTTTGTGAAAAACTAGGCATTGATGTTATTGAGACCCCCGTCGGATTTAAACATGTCGGCGAGGCTATGAGAAAATATAATCCGATAATCGCAGGTGAAGAATCAGGCGGTCTGAGTATTCAGGGACATATTCCGGAAAAAGACGGAATTTTGGCAAATATGTTGATAGTAGAAGTAATGGCGTTTGAAGGAAAATCGTTAGTTGAAATACAACAGGAACTCAAAGATTTTGTCGGATGTGAATTTATAAATACTCGTGTTGATAAAAAATTGGATAATTTTGATATCGTGAAAACTTCTATTGAAAAATTTAGTTCAATTGATGAAATTGCAGGCATGAAAATTATCAAAAAAGATGATAAAGACGGGGTAAAACTTTACCTTGAAGATAAAAAAACTTGGATTTTGGTTCGTCCGTCGGGTACTGAACCTTTGTTAAGAATTTATGTTGAATCTGACAGCCAAAGTAAGATAGATAATATTTTAAGTTTTGTAAAATAATCATATTTATTTATAAAAAAATATTTTTAGGGGGTTTCTTTTAGGTATTGATACCTTAAGAAAGGAATATGTTATGAATATAATGCCTCCGGTTTTATTAGCTGCAAATTACAATAAAATTGATAAATACTCCAATCATAGCGATAATTTCAGGCGCATTCCTAACAATTTTATCGTTCAAAATGATAGTGTGAGTTTTACTTCAAACAGTATAAGAAATATCAGCACAGTAAAAAAACAGCATTAGGTTTGCTAACAGGTATTTTAGGATACTTTGGTGTGTATTCGTGTTGTGACAATGGCTATTCGGAAGTAAGTGTCAGAAACAAAAAGACTAAAGAAGTGTACGCACTGGATATGGAAAAGGGTGTTTCATTTGAGAATAATGGTGCAATTTATCGTGTGAATGAGGATGGGATACTTACGAAATATGATAAAAACACCGGAGATTGGGTAAAATGTGATGAAATTCTTATGACTCAATATCAGTGGGATGTATTTCGTGCGGTAGCGGATAATAAAATAGAAAAAGATGATAGGCCGGTATTGAGTAAACAGGATATAAATAGTGCTATAGATATGTATTCCAACGGAGAGTTGACCACTGATTTGGGAGAACATATAAGTACCGGATATAAGATTAAAAAAACCAGATCATATTCTTCGAATAGTGCATTTTCAACTTATGTAACAAATGGCAAGCAGCGTCAAAGTGCAGAGCTGGTATTCAAATACGGAACTCAAGAAGATGCTTTGACAATTTCTGACTTCGTACAAAGTAATGAAGTCGATAATGATTATGTCCCTAAAAATAATACAAAAATTAAAAGAACGGGAAATTTAAAGCTACCGTCAAAAATGAGCCCATCCGACAATGCTTATAAAATAATAAAGAAATACGAAACTTTGGTATTATACACTTACGATGATTTAGATAAATCTAATCCTAAAAAATTCATTAAAAAAGGTATGAAATACAAAGGAACATTGACAAATGGATATGGGCATACAAAAGGTGTAAAACCGGGTCAAACAATTACAAAGAAGCAAGCAGAAAAATATTTGCGTGATGATGTTGATGAAGCCGTAAAAACAGTACAAGGATCTGTAAAAGTTAAATTAAAGCAAAATGAATTTGATGCCTTGGTTTCATTTGTGTACAATGTTGGTCCCGGCGCTTTTAAATGTTCAACATTGTTAAAATGCTTGAACAGTGGAGATTTCGATGGCGCAGCCGGACAATTCGGCAGATTCGTATATTCAAAACAACGCCGTTTGAGAGGACTTGTAATTCGCAGAGAACAAGAACGTAAAATGTTTGTGGGAAAATAAAATTTATCGTGTTAAATTTTGTAAATAATATAAAAGAATTTTATCAAATAATATTTTTAGGTATATTAAATACTGTATGTGTGAAAAAGGAGATATAATATGGAAATCAGAAACGTTACCTCATCAAATAATAATTCGCCGGCATTCGGTATGGCTTTTATAAAGCCATCAGCAAAAGTTATGCAGCAATTAGAAAAAGTAGTAGAGCCCCGTTCATTCGAAGCTTTTGTTAAGGAACAAGCAAATTCGAAATATTTTGATATAACAGCAGATGTAGCTTATAGTTACAAGAAAGGAAATAATTCAGCAATATTGTTCAAAATAGTGCCAAAACAAGGTGTTGATACTTTGGGGTATGGAGATGATATCTGTTTTCATTCTGAAGGCTTTTTTGATAACTATATAGATCGCGTAGTTGCACCATACAAAAAGGATTTGGAAGAAATGTATAGGGGTTCTCAAAACAGTCGTTTCAAGACTTTTTTGTTGAATAGAGTGGTTGTACCTATGTTTAATCGTTGTGCAAATAAAGAAATAAAAGATATTCAAAAAAATCATCCGGAAAGAATGGTTTTGCCTGCATTAAGAGCTGCCGGTGATAAGGTAAATGAACTTGAAAAATCGGTTGACAGGGCTGCAGGTATTTCAAAAATATTTGAAGCTTAACTGTAAATAAAAATATTTAAATAAAAGGCGAATAATAGAGCGAATATTATTCGCTTTTTACATGGAAATGTGTACTCAATAAAAGGTATTTAATAATTCTTTACAATCATGCAAATACCCTGTTGACAGTGGATTTTGTTTATCATAAGATTAAAATGCTCAAAAGTGTAGTCCGAAGTATGTAAAATAGCGATTTTGAGTGTATGTGAAGGCTTTTTCGGGGCTTTTGCATGATGTAGTACATTAAATATAAAGGAATGCTAAAGATGGCAAATAGCACAAAGAAAAACAGAATCAGAGTTTCTTTAAAGGCTTATGATCACAAATTAATTGACATATCAGCCGAAAAAATTGTAGAAACTGCAAAAAGAACAGACGCTAAAGTAGCCGGACCTATTCCTTTACCTACAAAAAGACGTATATATTGCGTTTTGCGTTCACCACACGTAGATAAAAAATCTCGTGAACATTTTGAAATGAGAACTCACAAACGTATTATTGATATATACGATCCGACTCAATCCACAATGGAAGAGTTGCGTAGATTAGATTTACCTGCCGGTGTAGATATCGAAGCAAAAGCAAGATAATTACAGCCCACACAGCAAATTGAAAATTAAATAAGCATTATGCATATAATGTGAACTACGACGTTCCAAACAGCGGACGGGATGAGGTGAAAATCCTCAAAAAGGTAAAGTAATAGTAGCGCTCGCAAGCGAAAAGATGCAAATCCGAAAAGTTAAAAACGGGGCAGTAATCTGCACCAAGTAGGATGAGCACGGAAAGGTAAAAACATGACACTAGGTGTAATAGGTAAAAAAGTAGGAATGACTCAAATCTTTGATGAAAACGGTTTGGCAGTTCCTGTAACAGTTATCAAAGTTGACGAAACAGTTGTAACTCAAGTTAAGACTGTTGATACTGATGGCTATAATGCAATTCAAGTCGGTACTGTTGCAGCAAAGGAAAAACACTTATCAAAAGCTCAATTGGGTCACTTTAAGAAAAACAGTTTATCAAATTACAGACACTTACAAGAATTCAGAGTAGATAATCCTCAAGATTACAAAGTAGGTGATAAGGTTGAACTTTCTGTATTAGATAACGTAGAAAAAGTAGATGTAACCGGTAAATCAATCGGTAAAGGTTTCCAAGGTACAGTAAAAAGATGGAACTTTGGAAGAGGACCAATGGCTCACGGTTCAAAGAACCACAGAGAACCCGGTTCAATCGGTGCAGGTACAACTCCTTCACGTGTTATCAAAGGCAAAAGAATGGCTGGTAACATGGGCAACGAAAGAGTTACAATCACAAAATTAAAATTAGTTAAAGTTGATTCAAACAACGGATTAGTTTTAATAAAGGGCTCTGTACCGGGTTGCGAAGGAAGATTGGTAACAATCGTTCCGACCAGAACAAAATGGAACTAAAAGGCGTAAGCCGATGTGAAGTGCCGGTGTCGGTTCGCGAGTGCGAAGCGAGCAGGGCACGAAACATAATATCTCCGCCGTTGTGAGTGTAGCATAAGCGAAATGAACGAACAAATCTTTGATTTGGCAGGCGGAACAGCAATAACAGACAAGTTATAAAAATCCCGAGTTGCCATATAAAACGTCGTAGGCGAAAGGGGTAACAGGCACAAAAAAGAAAAGGAATAAATACAATGACAAAAGAAATTTTAAGTACAAACGGTGAAAAGTTAGGTGAAATAACTTTAGAAAAGAAAGTTTTCGGAGTCGAACCTAATATACATGTAATGCATTTAGCATTAAGAAGACAATTAAACAATGCTCGTTCAGGCAATGCTTGCACAAAAACAAGATCTGAAGTATCAGGCGGCGGCAAAAAACCTTGGAAACAAAAAGGTACAGGCCGTGCAAGAGCAGGTTCTTTAAGATCTCCATTGTTTGCAGGCGGCGGCGTAATTTTTGGGCCTAAACCAAGAAGTTATGCATTTAATATGCCTCAAAAAGCAAGAATGTTAGCTTTGAAATCAGCGCTTTCAGCAAAAGAATCACAATTAGTTATTGTTAAAGATTTTTCAGCAATTTCTGAACCAAAAACTAAATTGATGGTTTCAGCATTGAAATCTTTGAACGTAAGCGGAAAAGTATTGATTGTAGCTAATACAAAAGCTGATGAAAATAAAAACTTGGAATTATCTGCAAGAAATATTCCGAGTGTAAAAGTTATTTTACCTTCAAACTTGAACGTAAAAGACTTATTGGAAGCTGATTTTGTTGTAATGACCGAATCTGCTGTTAATGAAATTACAGAAAGACTTTCAAAATAAATATAAAGGAAAACAAAAATGAGTAAAGAAAATTTATATGATGTAATTAAAAAACCTTTAATAACAGAAAAGTCAGTTATTGCAAACGAAAATAACAAATACACTTTTGAAGTCAGAAAAAATGCAACAAAAACAGAAATTTCAAAAGCTGTAGAATTGGCTTTCCCTGGAAGAAAGGTAAAAAGCGTAAATACAGTATATATGCCGTCTCACGAAAAGAGAATGGGATATAAATTCGGAAGAACAGATTCTTCTAAAAAAGCCATCGTAACAATCGAAGGCGAACCATTAGAATTCATGCAAGTATCAAACCTTGCAGCAGGGGAATAATTCCCGATATTCAGGGCGCAATTGGCATAAGTCCTGAAAGGAACCGGCCGGTGTGAAATGCCGGAGCGGCAATATCAGTAAAAAGCCAAAAGGAGAAATAAAATGGCAATCAGAAAAATTAATCCGACGTCTCCGGGACAAAGAGGCATGACAAAAAGTGATTATTCAGAAATCACTACATCAACTCCTGAAAAATCATTATTAAGAAAATTAAATAAAACTTCAGGAAGAAATAACACAGGTAGAATTACTTGTCGTCACAAAGGCGGCGGTGTAAAAAGAGCATACCGTGTAATAGATTTTAAAAGAGAAAAGTTCGGCGTACCTGCAACAGTAAAAACTATTGAATATGATCCGAACAGAAATGTAAGAATTTCTCTATGTTTCTACGCTGATGGTGAAAAAAGATATATATTGACACCAGAAGGTTTAAATGTTGGAGATAAAATATTAAGCGGGCCGGAAGCTCCGGTACAAACAGGAAATGCTATTCCGCTTGAATTAATTCCGTTAGGTACATTTGTTCACAATATTGAAATGACCCCGGGTCGTGGCGGAATTTTAGTAAGAGCAGCAGGTAACAGCGCACAAGTAATGGCAAAAGAAGGTAACTATGTAACAGTTAAATTACCTTCAGGCGAAATGAGAATGATAAGAAAAGAATGTTTAGCTACAATCGGTGTTTTAGGTAATGCCGAATTCAAAAACTTATCAATCGGTAAAGCCGGAAGAAAACGTTACATGGGTATCAGACCGACAGTCCGCGGTGTTACAATGAACCCTTGCGATCACCCTCACGGTGGTGGTGAAGGTAAAACAGGCCCTGGTGGAAATCCAAAAACACCTTGGGGTAAACCGGCTCTTGGTTATAAGACTCGTAAAAAAGGTAAAGCGTCAGATAAATTAATTGTAAGACGCAGAAACAAGAGATAATCATCTCAAAATAATTATACTCAAATAAACAAAAGGAGAAATAAATGGCACGTTCATTAAAAAAAGGTGCGTATGTAGAAGAATCTCTACAAAAGAAAATAGAAAAAATGAATGCTAACTCTGAAAAGAAAGTTATCAAAACTTGGTCCAGAGCATCAATGGTAGTACCTGACATGTTAAACCATACAATAGCAGTACACAACGGTAAAACTCACGTACCGGTTTATATTACTGAAGAAATGGTAGGACATAAATTGGGCGAATTCGCTCCGACAAGACTTTTTAAAGGTCACGCAGGTTCTGATAAGACTGCAAAAAGAGGTTAGTAAAAATCCACAGTAAAACTTATTAAATAAAGGATAAAAACAATGGAAGCAAAAGCAAAACAAACAGATATAAAAATGACAGCACGAAAACTACGCAGAGTAATCAACGAAGTTCGCGGAAAATCTGTTATAGAAGCTCAAGACATGTTACGTTTTATGCCGTATTTTGCAGCAAGAGTTGTTGAAAAGAATTTAAAAGCAGCTGTTGCAAATGCAAGAGAACAATATGGTGTTGCTGCCGAATCATTAAAGATTTCTCAAATCTTTGCTGATGAAAGTACAACTTACAAGCGTGCAAGAGCAAGAGCTCAAGGTCGTATGTACTCAAGAATGAAGCGTACATCTCACCTTACATTAGTAGTTAGTGACGTAGTTAAAAAATAGGAAATAATAAAATGGGACAAAAAACACATCCAACCGGATTTAGAGTAGGAATCATTCAAAAATGGGCAAGCTCTTGGTTTGCTAAAGTGAAAGACTACAGAGAATTCGTAGCGGAAGACGCTAAAATCAGAAAATTCGTAAAGAAAAAATTGTATGCTGCAGGCATTTCGAAAATATGGATTGCCAGAAAAGCACAAAAAATAACAATAACGGTTGTAACAGCAAAACCGGGTATTGTTGTTGGTCGCGGCGGTCAAGGTATCGATGATTTGAGAAAAGATGTTATGAAATATCTTGGCAAAGACGATGTTGTAATCAATGTTGTTGAAGTTGCAAGAATTGACGCTGATGCTCAGTTGGTTGCAGAAAATATCGCTCAACAATTAGAGAAACGTATCGCATTCCGTCGTGCAATGAAACAAGCTATGCAAAGAACAATGAGAGCCGGCGTTCAAGGTATTAAAGTTATGGTATCAGGACGTTTAGGCGGTGCTGAAATCGCTCGTTCCGAATGGGCTAAAGAAGGAAGAATTCCTCTTCAAACATTAAGAGCTGATGTAGATTTCGGTTTTGCAGAAGCTGATACAATCATGGGTAAGATTGGTGTTAAAGTTTGGATTTTCAAAGGTAACTTAATGCCGGGTGAATTAGCAGACCAAAACATCAAATCAAAGAACTCAAGAGAAAATAATTCGGAACGCAGCGGCAGACGCCCAAGAAGAGCGAAAGCAGCAGCTTCTTCTGAAGAATAGTTAACAGAGAAGATAAGAGGACAAGAAGACAAGTCGTTTAACAAATTGTAAATAGTCTGACTACTTGATATCCTGAACTCTGAACTTCTAAAAGTAAAGGTATAAATTCAAATAGGAGCAAATATAAAATGTTACAGCCTAAAAAAACAAAATACCGCAAAATGATGAAAGGCAGAATGAAAGGTACAGAAACCAGAGGTACAAACCTTGAATTCGGGCATTACGGTTTGCAGGCAGTAGAACCCGGTTGGATAACCAGCCGTCAGATAGAAGCTGCTCGTCGTGCAATGACTCGTGAAATCAAACGTGGCGGTAATGTATGGATTAAAATATTCCCTGATAAACCAATCACTGCAAAACCTGCTGAAACTCGTATGGGTTCAGGTAAAGGTAATGTTGAATACTGGGTATCAGTTGTTAAACCAAACAGAATTATGTTTGAGTTGGAATACTTTGATAGAGGGGTTGCTGTTCATGCGTTAGAATTAGCAGCACAAAAATTACCTATCAAAACTAAGATTGTCATAAAGACAGATGAACAATAATAATACTTATTCCGAAAACGGAAGAAATTCTCGGTCGAATTCGGATAGGTAATAATCGAAAAGGAAAATAAAAAATGAAATTAAGTGAAATGCGTGAAAAATCAGTCGATGAGTTGCAAGGTGCAATTGCTGATTGGAAAAAACAATTATTAGAATCAAGAATTCAACTTGCTACTAATAAATTGCAAAATACATCAACAATTTCAAAAACAAAAAGACTTATCGCTCAAGCAAAAACAGTAATAACAGAGAAAGGTAAAGAAAATGCCTAAAAAAGAAAAACAAGGAACAGTTATCAGTAATAAAATGGACAAAACGGTAGTCGTAAAAGTTGCTGATTATGAACCACATCCAAGATACAAAAAAATCATGGAATCAAATAAAAACTACAAGGCTCATGATGCAGAAAACATTTGCAATATCGGTGATGTTGTAAGAATTGTTGAATCAAGACCTGTATCAAAAGACAAACGTTGGACAGTAGCCGAAGTAGTTGAAAAAGCACGTTAATACGCAAGTTGAAAAGTTTAAGGGTTGAAAAGTTGAAAGGTTTGTTTCAGTCCTTCAGACAGAAATAAGAAATAATAAGCACTGAAATAACCATTCAACCATTCAACAATAAACCATTCAGCCGGCAAGCAACATTACCATTGAGTAATGAGAGGCACAAAAACAGAAGGCAGGAAACAAGGAAGGCAAGAAGGTAAGCCATTTACAGTAAATAGCCCAACCTCTTGATATTCTGACCCCGAACTTCTTAATCAAAAAAAGGAAAAGAAAAATGATACAACAAGAAACAAGACTAGAAGTAGCAGATAACACAGGTGCAAAACAATTATTATGTATCCGTGTTATGGGCAGCTCAAATAAAAAATTTGCAGCAGTCGGTGATGAAATTGTAGCTTCCGTAAAAGATGCGACACCGAATATGACTGTAAAAAAAGGTGAAGTAGTCCGCGCTGTTGTAGTAAGAACAAAAGCAGATATTAAACGTAAAGACGGTTCTGTAATCAGATTTGACGAAAATGCTGCAGTAATTATTGCAAAAGACGGCAACCCTAGAGGAACTCGTGTATTCGGACCTGTCGCTCGTGAATTAAGAGACAAAGGATATATGAAAATAGTTTCTCTTGCACCGGAAGTAATATAGTTGTGGAACAGTTGAAGGGTTGAAAAGTTAAAGGGTTGTTTCAATTCTTTGAACAATATAATAAAAAGCACGAAGTGCATAAATAGCCATTCAACCGTTAAACTACTAAACTGTTAAACTAATCAATAAAAGGAAAGAAAGATGAAAGACACAGATAAGAAAGATTTACATGTAAAAAACGGCGACAGAGTTGTTGTTATTGCAGGTAAAGACAAAGGAAAAGAAGGCAACGTAACAAAAGTTGATCGCACAAAAGGCAAAGTCCTTGTTCAAGGCGTAAACATGGTTACAAAAGCTCAAAAGCCTCAACCGGCTTTAGGTATTCAAGGCGGACTAATTAAAGTTGAAGCTCCTTTGGATTCTTCAAATGTAATGATAATTTGTCCTGCTTGCTCAAAAGCAACAAGACCAGCAACAAAAATTGTTGACGGTAAAAAAGTTCGCGTTTGTAAAAAATGCGGTGAACAGTTATAAGATGTATAACGCGAGTAAATTGTTTTATTCGGCGTAAATCATCTAAAGATAAAGGAAAAGAAAAATGACAGTAACTAAAGATTTAAAAGCAAAATATGTTGAAGAAGTAATTCCTGCATTGAAGGAAAAATTCGGTTACAAAAATATTCACCAAGTACCAAGAATGGTTAAAATCGTTTTAAACATGGGTGTTGGTGAAGCTTCTCACAATTCAAAGATTGCAGAATCAATTGAAAGCCAATTAACAAAGATTGCCGGTCAAAAAGCAGTCGTAACAAAGGCTAAAAAATCAATTGCATCTTACAAATTGAGAGAAGGAATGCCTGTTGGTGCAATGGCAACCTTAAGAGGCGAAAGAATGTATGATTTTATGCAAAAATTAATTTGCGTAGTTTTACCAAGAATTCGTGACTTCCGCGGTGTAAGTTCAAAGAGTTTTGACGGTAGAGGAAATTATACATTAGGATTAAAGGAACAAGCATTATTCCCGGAAATCACTTATGAAGAAGTAGATTTAGTAAAGGGTATGAATGTTTCTGTAATCACAACGGCAAAGACAGACGAAGAAGCAAGAGAATTACTTGCACTTTTGGGTATGCCGTTTAAAAAATAATCGGAAAGTGCATAATAATTGCACGAGCGGTTAAAGCATATTAGAATGGAACGAAAACAATACACACAAAAACATAAAGGAGAAATTCATGGCTAAAAAAGCGATGATAGACAAAGAAGCAAAACGTGAAAAATTAGTTGCAGCAGGAAAATACCCTGCAGTAAGACTTCATAACAGATGCTCAATCTGTGGAAGACCTCACGGATATCACAGAGATTTCGGTCTTTGCAGAATTTGCTTAAGAAAAATGGCTCACCAAGGTTTGTTACCTGGTGTTACAAAAGCAAGCTGGTAGTTTGTTTTGCCAATAAACTAAATTATAAAAAAGAGCATAGGCTTTCTATGCTCTTTTTTTGTGTTTACAAATTGCTTCAAATCCTTTGGCGGTTTATAATTTTAATATGAAGAAGTTTGATTTTTTTAATCAATATAGGGATCCTGTAATTGTTGTAAAAAGTGATGGTGATGTTGCTTTTAAGAACAATATGTTCTGTCGTGTTTTTTCGAAATTTGAAAATATCAAGCGTTTTGCACATAAAATGAATTTCGAGATGTGCCCTATTGATAGTGAAAATATCGATTTATATTCTCCTATTTATCAAGCAATTTCTTCTAAAGAAAATTTTTTTGCTTGTGTTTCTTATACTTTGCAAACAGGTGAAATAAAATATTATGATATGACTGCTGTAAAGCGCGGAAATTATACTATATTTTTCTTTACTGATGTGAGTAATTCTGTGTTATTGGAAAGTAATGCGCGCCGTCAAAAAGAAGATGAAGATAAATTAGCTCAACTGCAAGTTGAAAACGACGAATTGCAAAATATAAAACAAAAAGCTCAAGCACAAGCTTTTAAAATTGCTTTAATAAATAAAGTTTCAAATATTATAAGAGAATCAATGAATATATCTGTTATTCTCGATTCTGTTTTAAAAGAGTTATCTATTATGTTTGGCTGTTTTAGGGCGTATTATGCTCAAAAATCGGATAATTCATTCGAAGTTATAAATATGTTTGGTGAAAAAGATTTTGCGCTGCATACAAAAATTAATTTTGATGATTATGTTTCATCAAAAATTGCGCAAGGACAGATTTCTACAGGTTATTCATTAACGGAATATATTGGCGCCGAACCTTTCAAACAGTCTGTTTTGCGCGTAGTAATACCGGTATTTCATTTGCAAAAGATGCTCGGAGTAATTGTTTTATTGAGTTATCAAAAACGTGAATTGAATGAGGAATTAGAAATCCTTGATGCAGTTTCTTCTCAGCTTGGTAACGCGATTATAAGGGCAGAGCTTTACCAAAAAAATGCACAGAATGTCAAAGATTTAAGAAAGGCGCTTAATGAATTAAAAGAAACTCAACTACAATTGATAAATTCTGAAAAGATGGCGTCTTTAGGTCAATTGGTCGCAGGTGTTGCACATGAAATTAATACACCTGTTGCTTCTATTAAGTCAAATAATGAGATTTTAACAAAATTGATAAATAAAATAGAAAATGATGATATAAAGGAGGTTTTCAATCAAATAAATTCTATAGACAGAGAAGCAATAGAGCGCATAAGCAAGATAGTAACTTCATTAAAGAAATTTGTCCGACTTGATGAGGCAGAATTGCAAGAGGCTGATATAAATAAAGAATTGGATCTAACGCTTGAAATTATTCGCCATGAAACAAAAAATAAAGTTGAAATTGTGAAAAATTATGGAGATATTCCGCTTATTAAATGCTATCCGAACATGCTCAATCAGGTTTTTACAAATATATTGGTAAATGCTTGTCAAGCTATTAAGGAGAAGGGAAAAATTTTTATAACAACAGAATGTGTCGATAAAAAATTGGTAATACGGATAAAAGACAATGGTATTGGGATTCCGCACGAAAATTTGAGTAAAATTTTTACTGTCGGGTATACTACAAAAGGTGTAGGTGTGGGTACCGGATTGGGGCTAGCTATCACACAAAAGATAGTTGATAAGCATAACGGTAAAATAATTGTAAACAGTGAAGTTGGAGTTGGTACGGAATTTATTATTACTCTCAATTGTTAGTAATATAATATTAAATTTTATAAATAATTATTTCTGCATATACTTGATTTGCAGCTTTTTTTATAAAAACATTTAATAAAATTTGTAAA
>OMVC01000186.1 GCA_900314375.1 uncultured bacterium | reverse complement strand
TTCTGTCACTATTATTTTTATACAAATAACCAATCATTGTGCCTAAACCGATTCCCCCCAAAGCCCTTAAAAATCCGATATTTAATACGCAATAATTTTGCAGAGGATTTGCAAATGAGCCGTGTTGTAAAAGTTCTATCGCGGTATAAGAAAAAATAATTAAAGGAATGGTTATTTTTGTATAAAATTTAGGTAAATATTTAATTACACAGAAATAAACCAACAATCCCGCAAAAAGTGTTGATGTAAACCATAAAACAGGATTGTTTCCGACGGCTATTTTTATACCGAAACTGTTTAATAAAAATATTGTCAATAAATTCGGAACAAAGCTGAAATCCATTGCGCCTAAAAAATGTCCTAATGCGCATAATAATATTGAAAAAATTATAACCGGAGATAATCTTATATATTTTTTTGTGATGAAATTTTTAATTGCCGTTTGAGGCTTAAAAGTTAGAAATAATAAAAAACCGGCAATTATAAAAAATCCTTCCACTCCGTTATTTGAATGTGCAATAGCTGATTTTATATTTTGATATAATTGAATATCAGGAAATAATGTGCAAAGACACCATTTTCTGTCAATAAACATGTGCAGTATTATTATTGCAAATATTAAAAAAGTTCTTAAACATTCTATATTCTTAATTTTTTGCATTACAAATTACCTGAATTTTTTAAATCAGCGATTGTTCTTTCAAACATTTTCGGCAAATCTATCTTCGGGCTCCAGCCGAGTTGTTCCAATTTTGTTGAGTCTAAACAGATTTTTATTGTCGGATTATAACCGCGCTCTTTATCATCAATTTCGTATACAACTTTTGTATTTTCGTTTTCAAGCAGTTTTGCCATATCTGCAATAGAAATATATGTATTTTTATTTGCAACATTATATGCTTGATTTTTTTCCCCTTTAGTAAGTATCGTAAATATACCGCGAACTGCATCCGTTGTATAACAGTAATTTCGTTTTGTTTCACCTTTTGTGTGAAGGATAATATTTTCATTGTTGATAACGCTTTTGGCAAATTGTGCAAAAACTCTGTTATCGTCTTTTGATACACCTGCTCCGAAAGTTTGAGCAAGTCTGGCAATTTTGACGGGGACATTATATTCC
This sequence comes from uncultured bacterium, assembly GCA_900314375.1. Lineage (GTDB taxonomy): Bacteria > Cyanobacteriota > Vampirovibrionia > Gastranaerophilales > Gastranaerophilaceae > Zag111. The sequence continues at coordinate 2,716 of OMVC01000186.1, read as the reverse complement.
TGTGCATAAGAAATACACATTGTTTCTGACATACGTTTTCCTTCTGAATAGCTGCTGCGCGGAGTTAAGATGTCTATATATCCTAAATCTTCTTCTTTTATTTGTTCATTTTCGGTTTTTCCGTAAACCTCTAACGAGGATAAATATACCATGCCTTCTAAATATTTGCCTCTGCGTTTTGCAAATTCCAAGACGTTTCTTGTTCCGTTTAATGCGGTATATATGGTTTCTACGGGCTTTTGTACAAAATCTGAAGATGATGTTGTACTTGCACAGTGAATGATATAGTCAACTTTTCTGTCCGTATTTATTGGTGAATTTATATCCTGTACAAGAAATTCAAGATTTTTATCATCAGAAAATATTTTTTGAGCTTTTTCTCTGTTACGGACAAGGGCAACAACTTTTGTGTCTGATTGTAAAAGACTTAGTGTACAGATTTTGCCAATCAAACCTGTTGCACCTGTTATCAGAACGGTTTTATCTTTAAATACCAACATATCAAAATTGTTTATAATTTCTTTTATATCTTCTTCAAAAACTTCCATAAAAATTTTATTCCTTCCCGCCGTCTATTCCGAAAGCTTCCATATCTTCTCTGTATCTGATTAAAGCTCTTAAGATATACAAATCTTCAATCGTTGTAATTTTTATATTTCCGCGGTTGCCTTTTACCATAAAAGTTTCTTTATTTAAGGTTTTAAATAATGTACAAGTATCGACAATATCAGTATAATTCGGATTGGTTTTTCGCATGGTTTCGTGCGCATTTATAACTTCACCGAGTTTAAATGTCTGCGGAGCTTGTGCTGCATAAGTATTTTTTCTGTACGGAACGTATTTTGGGTTTTTACCGTTTTCGCTGATTAAAATCGTTTCAAAACAAGAAGTGCAGGTTATTGCGTTTCCGTTTTGTTTTGCACATTCAATATTATTTGATATTACTTCCGGTGTAATATTTGGTCTTACGCCGTCATGAATTAAAACTAAAGCATCATCTGAATTTTCTTTTTGAGCAAGTTTTAAGGCGTTATATATGGAATCTTGTCCAGTAGCTCCGCCGTTTACTATGCCTGCAACTTTGTCTATCATATATAATTTTACAAGTTGTGTCATATATTCATAAAAATCTGGATGAATAGAAATATAAATTTTATCTATTTCGGGATGCTGTTGGAACAATTCAAGCGTATAAACAATTATAGGCTTGTTATGAATTTTTAAAAACTGTTTTGGAGTTTTGTCTTCGCCATTTTTTAATCTTTCTCCCGTTCCGCCTGCAAATATTATTGCGATATTCATATTTATAATCCTTATATTTTAATTTGTGTTTAAAATGTCATTTCCGAATTTATTTCAGAATCTTTGTGTTTAGGTACAGGATCCTGAAACGAGTTCAGGATGACAAATCGGTTTGCTCATAATTTCTTCTATCAAATCTACCGTTCTTTCCGATGCGTGCCCGTCTTCTGTACACCCTTTTTCGTTTAGAAATTTTTCAACATCTTCTCTGTATTTATTATAATCGAAATCTTTAATATTTTGAATTAAAGTTTCATTGTTTGATGAAATAGGGAAAGGTGTTGCTTCCAGAGGGTAATAGAAGCCTCTATCCGTATTAAATTTATCAATATCCGTTGCAAAAATGAATGCAGGATTTTTCGAAAGCATAAAATCAAAGATACAGCTTGAATAATCGGTAATCGCGCAATCTGAAGCCACAAGCAATTCCTGTATATCGGGATAAAATGTTCCGTCAATAATATTTGGATTTTGCGGAATGATTTCTTGATCAAACTTTATGGCTCTTGGGTGAAGTCTTGCAATACAAACCCATTTGCCATCAAACTCCTGCTCTAAAGCTTCTAAAACCTTTTGATAATCGAGTTTATAGCAGTCAATATCTCCATCATCGCGAAATGACGGTACATATAAAAGGATTTTGGTATTTTCATCTATACCGTAAAAATCTCTTACTTTTTTATTGATTTCGGTGTTGTTTTTGAAGAAAATATCGTTTCTGGGGTGTCCAAATTGTTTGATTTCGTTTTCAAACCACAATGCGCGGCGGAAAATTCCGTTTTCAAACTCGCTGTTAGTCAATAAATAATCCCATAGTGAAGAATCAAATTTGGAGCGCGTTACCCACTCCTGATTGTATTCGCCCGTAAACGCACTAACATCCGCATCAAGCTTTTTTATCCCCAGTGAACCATGCCAAGTTTGGAGAAAATATTGACCGTCTTTTTTGGTTAAACCTTTTTTTATAAAATAATTCTTTCTCTGGTTATCAATCCATAATTTTGCGCTTGCAAGTTCTTTTAATGCTAATTTTGTGCCGTATCCGACGAGTCTGATATTTGGAGGGAAATTGCCTGCATTGGTTTCATTTTCAACGCTTTTAACAAGCCATACCAAATCGTAATTCAGATTTCTTTTTATAATTTCTTGCGCTATATATTTCGGATTGCACCCGTAACTGTTTCCGTTGAAGTTGCAAAATACGATTTTATTTTGTTCAATCGGAAGTTGCGCGCAGAATTTTTTATAATATCGCGAGCGATCAAATTTGATAAGGATACCCAAAATCATTATTTGTTTGTATACCCCTGTGTTGGTTATTGAAAATATATATTCTAACGGCCGAAGCTTTGACATCCTCATTCCTTTACTCCTTTTATTATATATTTAAAAAATATACTTGCAATTTAAAAAA
>OMVC01000182.1 GCA_900314375.1 uncultured bacterium | reverse complement strand
GGAGATGAGCGTGTTTTAAAATTAAATAAAACAAAATTTAATTTAGAAAATGTTGTAGAAGAAGTATGTGATGTAAATCGCTATTTAGCAAAAGATAAGGGTCAAAAATTTGTCATTAATTGTCGGGCAAATGTTGGAGATATATATGCCGATAAGTTGCAAATTGAGCGTGTCATTTCAAATTTTGTTTCAAATGCAATTAAGTACGGAAATCGCAATTCAAAAATTATTATTACTCTAAAACGGCTTGACAATATTATTAAATTTTCAATAGCAAATAAAAGCAATCCCATTCCGAAAAATGAATTAAAATATATATTTAATAAGTTTTCCAAAACAAAAACTTCACATTCTTTGTCTGACAGTACCGGATTAGGACTTTATATTGCTAAGAATGTTATAAATCTTCACCATGGAAAGATTTATGCAAAAAGTTTATCTGACGGAACTTGTATTTTCGGGTTTCGCTTGAATGCAGTCAAAAGTTCTTCTGATATTGTAAAAACTTCATGATATGATAATAATCATAAATGGAGAAAATGTGTTTAATCGAGAAGAAATAATAAAAATATTAAAAGACGACACAAAAAACGATTGGTTATTTAATCTTGCCGATAAAATAAGGAAAGATAATGTCGGTGATGAAGTCCACTTGCGCGGATTGATTGAATTTTCCAATATATGCAAATGTTCTTGTAAATATTGCGGATTACGTTCCCCTAACAAAGAAATAAAAAGATACCGAATATTAAAAGATGAAATCATCGAATATGTAAAAAATGCTGTTAATTTAGGATATAAAACCATAGTTTTACAATCCGGTGAAGATGAATATTTTACCACAGAAAAAATGGTAGAAATAATTAAGGCAATAAAAAAATTTGATGTAGCTTTAACCTTGAGCATTGGAGAAAGAAGCTTTGAAGATTATAAAGCGTTTAAACAGGCAGGAGCTGACAGATATTTAATAAGAATAGAGACAACAGACAAAGAATTATATAAAAAACTTCATCCGAATATGGATTTTAATAATCGTCTTCGCTGCTTGCAAGATTTAAAAACGCTTGGTTATGAAGTCGGAACAGGATGCCTTGTAGGTTTACCCGAACAAACAATAGAGTCTTTAGCGGATGATATTCTGTTCTTTAAAGAAATCGGAGCCGATATGGTCGGGATAGGACCGTTTATTCCGCACCCGAATACACCGTTAAAAGATGAAAAAACAGGAAGTTTTACATTAGCATTAAAAGTTATGGCTCTAACGAGAATTTTGTTGCCTGACATAAATATTCCGGCAACAACCGCTATGGAAACTCTTAATCCGAATGGTAGAATTCTTGCCCTGCAAAGCGGAGCGAATGTTGTAATGCCAAATGTTACATCAACTGAATACCGCGCAAAATATGAAATTTATCCGAACAAAATTTGTATAAATGACAATCCTGATAAATGCAGAGGCTGTATTGAAGGGAAAATTAAATCTATAGGAAGAACTATTTCAACAGATTACGGATTTAGTCATCCGAAAAATAAATAATTAATTTCAAAAACCCGATGTTTGAAAACATCGGGCTATAAACTTTAAAATTAAAACTATAAATTTTGAAGAGCGTTTTTACTGCTTTCCATACTTTCTTTGAGCATCTTTTTAACAATATCACCTTGAGTATCAAGCATTTTACAGACTGTTTCAATGTTTCTTACTTTAGTTTGAAGAATAACGTCAGCGTTTGATGTGATGTTACCTGTTATATTTTGATAAGCTGCCAGTGCAGCAGATGTAGTACCTTGCATCAAGTTACCCAGAACTGTCGTACCGGCTCCATATACGCCTAAATAAGGAGAAATAGCTGTCAAGATACCTCCAAATCCGGAAATAGCACTGGCAAACGGCATTACAATATTTGAAGATATTTTGCCTAACCCGCTTCCTGTACCGATACCGTATGCTGCAGCACTGGCTACATTCGCTAAACCTGCAACATTAGATGCATATCCTGTAGGAGTTCCGTTTAGAGTATTTCCGCTGCTTCCCCAGCCGTTTAATACAGATGCTGCACCGCCCGTTGCCAGTCCGTAAACAGAATTTATTGATGCCGCACCACTCGGAAAACCGGAATAATTATATAAAGAATCGACACCATAAGCCGTTCCGTTATTTGACTTTGAATAGTATGACGTTCCCGGAATATTCATTGTTTCCGAACCGCCGAAAACTGTAGCAAATGATGAAGGTGCGAGTAATGTCGCGATATTATATAACCATCCGCCTGCAGTTTCAAAACCTGAACCCGTACCGGAACCTGATACCGTTAAATCTCTTAAACGGTCATAGGTTTCCCAAAGTATTGCTTTTGCATCTCCGCTTGCCGAGCTGAATCTGTTTGCTATTACCAATTCGCTATCATATTTGTAAGACATTTTAACCTCTTATTTATACTAATCATTAAATGTTTTGAATGTATTTTCAATGTTTTTAGAAATAACTTTATGTACTGCATCCATTTCTGTTTGAAGTGCGTTTTGTTCCGTATCAAGTTGTTTTAAGCGTAGTTCAAGTGTTCTGTCTTCAGTTTGGATTTGTTCTGTTTTTGCGTTAATGTCTTGAACTTTCTTTTCATAAACCTGTTTGTTGTAATAATATTGGTTCATTGCATCGTTATACGCATCATCATCGGTGGAGCTTGTTGTTGATAACTCATATACTGCACTTGATTTTTCTAATTGTATTGATGTTGCTCTGCCTGTTGCATCATATTCTACTACTGCATATTTTGAAACGGTCTTTTTATTTGTTTGGTTTACTGCATAGTATGTATG
>OMVC01000181.1 GCA_900314375.1 uncultured bacterium | reverse complement strand
GAAGTCAGGAGTTCAGGCTATTTATGTTTAAAGGCTTATCATCCTGCCTTCTTATCCTCTTGCCACCGGACAAAGGACTAGGGCTTTGCCTATCAGGCCAGCGTAACCATGGGAAAGTATATTACAAACATGTTTTTCTGTAAAGTTATAATTTAAAGCACACAAAACAATTTTAGTTTAAATAGTAAATTTATTTCACAATATCTGCAGTTTCATTAAACATAATCATATTAAAATCAGAATAAGTCATATTAGGATTATTTTTCATAAATTTTTTCACGTCAAATTTAGAGAGAAATTTATCCAATTTTTGTATAATTTTATCTTCGCCTTCGTGTTCGGATTTCAGGCGTGAAATATATTCATTAACCAAATATTTTATATCATCTTCAGACAATGTCCCTTGCGGACTGATTGAAACTTCATCACCATCATCTTCCTCAAGATAATTTGTTTCATCTTCATCTTTTTGCTGTTGACGGCGTTGTTCGTTTTCTTGACCTGTTGAAACTGCAGATTCTATTTTTTGACCAAAAGGATTGCGATTTACAAAATTGAACATAATTCTTACCCTTTCATATTAGAAAAGTACCGATATTATTATCGGTACTTTAGCAAATTTTCTTTAAAAAATCAAATTGTTTCAATTATTGTAATTTTACATCTTTTGGTTCTGCCATACATTTGTTATACAAATATGCACCGCCACCAACTAATAAAGGGATACCGCCTGGCATTGCGCCGCCAAATACTAATATATCAGTTACTTCTGCCTTTAAAATTCACACTGTCTTGAGGTGTTTTTTGAGATAATAAATTGGTATTTATCGCACCAATATTCGAAATATTATTTGTTGCACCCACTTTTGCCGACATAACACTTGAAACTGCTTCTACATTCATTACTATTTCTCCATTGTTCACACTTTCATACTCTGTATAAAACAAATAAAAGCATTTTTTTACATAATTTTCAGGATTATATTATATTAATAAATATTTACAATGAATAATAATAGTCACTCAAAATTTTCGTATCCGTTTCAATATTAGGGCTTTCACACACCAAAGCTCCTTTTACCCCAAAAGATTTCATTGCTTTCAATAAATCCTTATAATTCATATCAGCCTGCTCAAAAATCAAGTGGCGCTTTTCCCCCTTTGATGTGTATTCAATCCCTGCAAGATGTGCGTGGAAATTTTCTATCGCTTCATTTCCTAATTCTGCTCCGATTCGTTCCAATATTTTACAAAATTCATCATAAGTATTGTATTCACCAGCAGTTCTTGCGTGAATATGCGAAAAATCAACACATGGCAAAACTTGTTTAAATTCTTTTGACAAGCGGATTATCTCTTCATAATCTCCCCATTGAGTTGATTTTCCGGTAGTTTCAGGGCGAACCCAAACATCAATATTTTCTTTTTCCAATGCTTCTATTATTTTTTGAGTTTGAGCTTTAACCTGTTGATAAACGGTTTCCTTATCTCCGCCCATATAAAATGCCGCATGATAAGTTATACTATAGCCTCCAAAATCATTTGCCGCTTGCGCTGTTTCAATAATTCTTTGTACACTTGCATCAACCTTTTCTTCTTCTTTTGAATTTAAGTTTATATAAAACGGACCGTGCGAAGTCAATAAAAACCCTTGCTCTTGTGATATTTGTTTTAAAAACTGACGGGTTTCTTCACTCATGCGAACTCCGTGAACAAATTCAACCTCCAATCCGTCAAGTTTCATTTCTTTTAATATTTCAAAAGCTTTCGGATACCCGCCTTTACCTGTTGATAAAGGCATGCCTGCCGTTAAAAAATTTAGTTTATCAGGTTTTATCATATTCCCCTCTTTAATTTCTTATGTAAAATTGGTTTGATGTCAGTAGTTTTGTCGGATTATCTTTTGAATAAACCTCCATCATATAAGCTCCCGCTTCTGTTAATACAATGTAATCGGTATAATAATATACCTGCTCATCGCGAACTTTTACCTGCTTACCCCAAACTAAATCATAACCCAAACGCTCATGTTTACCCAATTTGAATACTTGGATTAAAAGTCGTTTGGTTTCAACTGTTTTGGGTGTTGTAACAAGATAATATATTCTTTCACCCGGTTTAAATACATTTGAAGTTTCTGTCATTGTATTTTCATCAAACGGATATCTGTTAAACAGAATGTATGATTGCGCATTATCACAAGCGCAGGTGAAAATTACAACGAACAATGTCACTATAAGTAAAAGAAATTTTTTCATAATTTTATTGCAACTGTTTTATCTTATCTTCAACTGTGTTTATTAATTCTTTATCGTTATTATGCTTTATAAAGGTTTTATAACTCTTAACGGCCTCCGCTTTTTTGCCCTGATGTTCAAAAGCCATGCCCAACGCATAATATGCGTATCCGAAATTATAATCCCCGTCTAAATCAATAACCTGCTCAAAACATTTTTGAGATTCCACAAGATTATTATCATTTGCATAAGCTAAACCCAAATTAAACCAGCCGTCAGTATAATCAGGGTTAACAATTATAGATTTTTGATAATAATTTATTGCTTTTGTGTTATCTTCCTGCATTTTATAAATATTACCTATTTTTAACAAAGTAACCGCATCGTTGGGTATAAGAGCGAGCGCGTCTTGATAATTTTTTACGGCAGCATCATAATTATTGCCTTTATAATTTTTATCACCTTCCAAAATCAATTCTTCGTTTTTCTTTGTAACGGCATCATTAGGTTTTGCAACCGTTGAAGGTTCTGTTGATTTTTTAGGTTCAACTTTTGGTTGTTCTTTTACCTGAGGTTCAGTCTTTGCTGTTGTGGTATTATCGACAGAAATATTTATAGAAGGCAATTCCCCCGATTTTCCCGTTGCAGTAGAATGAGGGCTGTATAATGCCGAAATAAATTCACTATATTCCGCACTATAATTTGTTCTTTCAGGATTTATCGT
>OMVC01000173.1 GCA_900314375.1 uncultured bacterium | reverse complement strand
GAGTATACTTTTAAGGATTTGGCATGTCATTAGCAATTGATTCTACATTAGAATATTTACGAATGAGGTTAAGCATACCTGAAAGCAGGATGCTTGAATATGGCAATAAAAGTGTCAAAGAGATTATTGATGCCGAAGCAGCTATGGGGAATCAGGCAGCAATACAGCTTGCTGCGGATATGTTTACAAATCCGAAACAATTGATAGAATTATTTCAACTTGCCGATCCGAACAACAAACTTATTATTCTCCGAACAATGACATCTTCTCAATTGGAGAAACTGGTTCCGTTATTGGAACAAAACGATTTAGTTCAAGGTTTGAGATATTTTTCAATGGATGCATTAATGGATATGCTTCAAAAAATTCCGAAAGAAGAACTTTTAAAAGTCGTATTTGAACTGTTTTCTGAACGTCAGGTTATAGCACTGATGCCTGAAAGAGAATTAGACAGAGTTCTTACGGGTATGGATATGGATAAGGAATTGCTATTAAAGAATTTGAAAGCAATTCCGGAGACTTTCATCGCGCAAATGCTCGAAAGTGTAACAGGCCAAAAAGCCGAAGGAAACCAAGCCGATTTAATAGCTCAAATCGGACAGTTAGGCGATTTGGATTACAAAAACGCATTGAGAAATCTTGACGTAACTCAAAAAAGAAAATTAACTTTATTAATAACTTCGACAGACAACAAGTATTATTTGAATTTTAACACGGATGCCTATACTCAAATGATTTCCAGAGAACGCGAAAAAGAAGATACAGTAAAAGCTATGAGGCTTATTAAACCGGAATACTTACACAAAATGATGGGAAATTTGCCGCAAGACTTACTTTCAGTAGTTATCACGCAAATTGATACCGAAAAATTTGCACAGGCTCTTATTACAAAATTCCCTGAAATGATTGCCAAATTTATCGCGGGTTAACTTATTCTGTTATTATTCAATACAGAAACAGCAAGTTTTAGTGCTTCATCAGCGAAACGTTGTTTCATTTCTTTTCGTTCAATATTAGATGGAAGTCTTACCTCTTTAACAGTAACAATACCGTTGTAATAAACAGAAACATACATTAATCCGACCGGTTTTTCTTTTGTTCCGCCTGTCGGACCTGCAATTCCGGTGGTACAAATTGCCACATCACAATTAGTCGCTTTAATCAAGCCTTCCGCCATTGCATGAGCACATTGTTCACTCACGGCACCGTAATTATCCAAAATATCCCAACTTACATTTAAAATTTTATTCTTTGCTTCATTAGCATAAGTTACAAAATTCAATTTTACATAATCAGAACTTCCCGAAACATCAGTCAAACGAGAGCTCAATAATCCGCCCGTACAAGATTCTGCTGTCGAGACTATCAATTTCTTTTCTTTTAATAATAAGCCTAATTCTTCTTCTAAAAGCATAATCTATATCCTATTTTCTATTGAGGAGAAATACACGCAGAAATCGCATCTATCAGACGTTTAACCGGAACTGTTATTATCTTATCATTTTTTATATTACGATTTGAATAAGGTATAATAGCCTTTTTAAAACCTGATGCTGCAGCTTCATTTAAACGTTTATCGATGTTATTTACGGGATGAATTTCTCCTGACAAACCAATTTCTCCAATTATAACAGTTTGAGAATCCACAACAACATCCCTTGCGCATGTCGCAATAGCGAGTGCAATTCCTAAATCCGCACTCGGCTCGTCTACTTCAATTCCGCCCATTACATTTATATAAACATCCTGTTTTGATAAATTCAATCCGACACGTTTTTCTAGCACCGCAAGAATTTGCAATAACCTGCTAAAATCCACACCGTTTGCAACCCTTCTTGGGGAAGGATAAGGTGTTGTTCCGACAAGCGCCTGCACTTCTACAAGCAACGGGCGGGTTCCTTCGTTTGTAACTATAATAGCGCTTCCCGGGATAGATTCCTGTGAACGTTCGTTTAAAAATAATTCATTGGGATTTTTTACTTCTATTAAACCTTTTGAACCCATTTCAAATATTCCCACTTCAGAGGTGTTGCCAAATCGATTTTTCATTGAACGAAGCATACGGTATGATTTGTACTTATCTCCTTCAAATGAAATAACGGTATCCACCATGTGCTCTAAAACCTTTGGTCCTGCAATATTTCCGTCTTTTGTAACATGACCTATGACAAGTATTGTTATATTTTTTGTTTTTGCAATCTGCATCAAAATATTACAGCATTCTCTTATTTGCGAAACACTGCCTGACGAACTTGTTATTGATTGTGTGTAAATAGCTTGAATACTGTCTATTATCACAAATTCAGGAGAAATTTCTTCTATTTGTGCTTTTATATTTTCAAGATTTGTTTGGGGATAAATATAGAGTGTTTCGCCGTTTACACCTAATCTGTCAGCCCTCAATTTTAACTGACCGGAAGATTCTTCCGCGGTTACATACAAGACTTTTTTCCCTTGTTTTGAGAGTTCTCCTGAAGTTTGCAACAAAATAGTCGATTTCCCTATTCCCGGATCACCTGCAATTAGGACAATCGAACCTTGAACCAATCCGCCGCCCAATATCCTGTCAAATTCTGATATATTCGTACTTACACGAATTTCCTTTCCTACTGTTATATCGGATATTAGCGAGGGCTTTATTCCGTCATCTATCAACGCTATTTTTTGAGAATTTGAACCTTGTAATTCCTCGGTAAAACTTCCCCACGTGCCGCATTCCGGACATTTACCCAAATAACCTGCCGTTTCATATCCGCAAGATTGACATACCCATTTTGATTTAACCTTTGCCATAAAACGATTATATTCACTAAAAATAATCTGGTCAAGCCGACATAGATAACGATTTTTTGTTTTTCACAGATTTACTTTTTACATGAGCTTTTGAAAGCTTTGCCGCATGTGTAGTGCGTTCTTTCTGAATTATTTCAAACGCCATACGCTTTATTAAATTTATTTTATCTTCAAAAATAAATTCTTCACTAAAATCTGTACCTCTGTCATCTGTCATTATAATACCCTTATCCTCTAGCTTTTTAGCATATTTTAATTGCGATGCAAAAGCATTTTTTTCCGATTCCAAATTGTAGCGAAGATTTTGCAATATATCGATTTTATCAGTAATACTGCGCCCTTTTAATACTTTATGAATTTTTCGCTCCAAAAGTTTCATTACAATTTTTTTGTCTGACTTATATTCCATGCACTCTCTGATATACAATTCATCATCATATAGTTTAAAATACTTTGAGTTAAGCAACCCATTTTTCTCCATTTTTTGAAACCTTGAATAATATTTAGGATTGAATAAGCCGTCTGCGATATGCCTTCCTTCATGGAAAATATCTACCAAATGTTCCTGAGGGAATATGCCGTTTTTTGTTCTCAGTTCCAATGTCATCGCATAAATATCATTATTACCGTTAAATAAAAAATCATTTGCAGCATTAGAGAAATTGTCACTATTTTCTGCTACAAAAATTTTTATATTTGGCGGGACCATTTTATATATAATATTTCTTATTTTATTCAAAGATATTCCACCATCAGAAACAGATTTTAAAGTCCGATGATATAGTTTATCTGTGAAATGTTCCGCCTTTTGAGCCCGCTGACTTGCAGAACCTTTTGACAGTGCATAGGGAATTTTTATTGAGGGTAATAACCGATTAATCATAATATTATATAAATAACATAAAAATATATTTTGCTATAAGAAAAATTTCCATAAAAAAAGAACTCAATATAATTATATTGAGTTCTTTTAAATTTATTTTTATGCTTATGCAGCTTTTGAACCTTTTATTTCTCTGATTAAATATTCTGCAACCCATTCAAAATCTTTGTTATCTTTTGCTGCATCTTGCAAATATTTAACAGAAACATCACCCAAGCGGATAAGCGTCATCGCAACAACACCTCTTTTAATTCCGCGAATAACCTGTAATTGATTTACCAATTCAGGAACTACTGATGTTCCCATACTTACTAATTCGTTTTCAACTTTATTTTTTGTTGTGTTATCTACATTTTCTAATTCATTTAATACTTCATTTATGTTTGACATTTTGAAATCTCCATCTGTTCTAAATTACATTCTAATT
>OMVC01000170.1 GCA_900314375.1 uncultured bacterium | reverse complement strand
AATCTGCCATACAGAGCATTAGAAATTGCTCGCAGAATACACGACAAAACAGGAATTGGTATTTTATTAGTCGGCAAAGATGTTTTATTTAAAAACCTTTGTGGGCAAAATAACGAATACGATCAACTATCATCACGAGTTAAATATTATAAAAAACTCAGGGACAGAATTTTAATCTCGGATGTAAGGAAAATTTTAGAAGCAGTCGGTCAAGATCCCGAACTTGCAAGCACTTATTATACATATTCTGACGGGATTACAAGAAAATTAGAACATTTAATTACTCACAGTTCATACGTTGCCAAAACAAATGGCAAAGTAGCGGTCGATAGTTCTGTGATAAAAAAGACCTCTGAATTATTGATGGGAAAGGGTGAATTAAAATGAGACAGTACAAATTGTCCGGTATTCTTTTTAAATTCCGACCCGAAGAGAAATACCTCTATATATTTTTAATTGCTCTTCTCATCTTTATTTTAGGGGTTCAGTTAGGCATAAAACAAGGTCGAGCATTAGAGCTTGATGATTTGAGGATTAAATATGGCTACGAATTCACAGATTAAAAAAATACATACACTTAAAAACGTGCTTGGCATAGATGACGATTTATATCGTGAATTACTCTGTGAATACGGAGTTTCGTCATCAAAGGACTTAGCTTATAAAGATGCAATAACCTTTACGGAAAATCTTGAGAATAATGCTGTTGCAAAAGGGTTATGGGTAAAGAAACCGAAAAAATATGCCGGATTGAATCGGGATAAGGAAATGGCAACGGATTCACAAATCCGAATGATAGAAGGATTATGGCGAGAAATTTCCTATTTCGATGATGATAAATTCGCAAAAAAGTCATTGCGTAAATTTTTGAGCAGGACTCATAAGGTTGATGATGTGATGTTTATGACAAAAGACAAAGCATCAAAGGTTATTAATTCAATAATTGCAATGAAAAAAAATTATGTAAAAAAAAGTGCATCTGCACTTTAGTAGTAGAAGAAAAATAAGGAGTAAAAACTATGTTAGAAAATCAAGAAAAAGAAATGGAAACAGTTATGTGTGACACAATGGATGAAATGAATGCAACAAAGAAAGATGCCGGAATCACTCCCGAAATGATTTCTGAAATGATCGTAGATGAAGAACAAAATACATCTGATGAACCAAAATCTAAAGAACAAATGTTTATGGATTATTTATATGATGAAATAAACCATTTGGAAGACAATTATGCGGCAAATGTATTTAAACTTGGGCAGGCAGATTTGAAGGATGATGAAATATCCGAACAATTAAGTATTAAGAGAGAGTGTAAAATGCTCAAAATGAAAATGGATTTAATGACAGACATTATGAATGAATTTGAATCCCTTTTTATGGCAGCATAAGGTCGAAACGGTCGGCTAACGTTGCAAGCTGACCGTCTCTGTGTATGGCACAGACTGATGATGACTCTGCAAAAAGGAAAGGAGAGAATGATGAGTGATACAGCATTAGATGTCTTAAACAGGCAAATTACTGAATATCAGGTAGATATTGAGAACCTAAAAATCAAAGTGGCAGACTGTGCAATAAAAGCACATAGCACAGAACCAACAGAGGTTAGTTTGATTTTTGATAATTTGCACAAAATGGCAAAATTAATTTCACAAGTAAAATCAAAGGAAGTTCTTCTTGATGAACTACTCAAAACAAAAACCAAAATTGAGGATGAACTTGAAAAACGAGTTGCATATGGTTAAAAGGTCGAAACGGTCGGATTACATCTGCAATCTGACCGTCTTAACGTGATGCGTTAACTGATGAGACCAAGAATATTAGAGAGCTTTATATGACAAAAGAACGCCCTTGGATGAAATACATAACAAAGGATGATATGCCAAATGATGATCTATTAACCTTTTCAGATTATGTTGGCATAGAAAAAACTGTTGATATTGTTCTTGCTCTTCCCGGATTAACAATTCCAATTCCTCGCAAACCTTTTAGGATAGCGAAAGAAAAATACATTATTGATAATTTTGATGGGACAAAATATTCAATAAATCGATTGGCATTAGCATGTGATTTGTCCACTAAACAAGTTTATAAAATTTTAAGAAGGCATTTTGATAAACAAAAGAAAAAGAATTCTTAATTACAGAAATCCGAATCTTTGTTCATAACCGATGTCCACCTCCGGCATCGGATTTTTTTATGCTAAAATTAATATTATGAAAAATTTATTAACTGATAAACCCCTATATAAACACGACTGCGAAAAATGTGTATATCTTGGATCGGCACAGGAAAAGGATTTTTATTTTTGCAATAAATCATTAACCGGTAGAGATTCTTTAGTTATAAGATTAAGTGATAAACCAAGCGATTATTTAAGCATGCCTGTAGAGGTGGCAAAAGGTGGTATTATTTCAGGGGAAATAAACGATAGTACCTTTGAACTCGCTTATCACT
>OMVC01000167.1 GCA_900314375.1 uncultured bacterium | reverse complement strand
CCGAAATAAATTCACTATATTCCGCACTATAATTTGTTCTTTCAGGATTTATCGTAATTGCTTTTTCGTAATTTTCGGAAGCCTTGGTGTTATCGCCATCTGCTCTATACGCACGAGCAAGCCCAAAGTATACATGTCCATCGGCATATCCGCCCTTTAAAGCTTCTTTAAATAAAGATATTGCATCTTTTGTTTCGCCGATTTCAACAAGTTCATGTCCTCTTGCAACAAGCGCATTATTCAAATTATCCTTAATCGAACGCTCATTTTTTTCTTCCAATAGTTCTTTATACATCACAATTGCATCATCGTATTTTTTTAATGCATGCAACGCCAATGCCTTATTGAATTTTGTATTAAAATCGTTTGGTTCTGACTCTAAAACTTCATCATAATATTTTAAAGCATTTGCATAATCTTTATTGTTATGATAACAATTTGCAATATTTTTCTTGATATCAACGTTTGTTGAATCTTTTGATAATGCAGTTAAATAGTTCTCCAAAGCTTTATCATAATTTTTCAATTTCAAATAAACATTTGCAAGATGCTCATATCCTTTTATATCAGTTGGGAAAGCTTTGATATACATATTATATTGTTCGACGGATTCGGTATTTTTATTCATATCGGCAAGCAAATCCGCATAATCGAGACGAACGGTATTCAAATTCGGAACATTTTTCAACACTATTTGGTACTGTTCATAAGACATATCGTTTTTGCCCAAATCTTGATATGCTTGAGCCAAACCTAAATGTGCAGAGTCATTTTCCGGATTGATTTCTATTGATTTTTCCAAAAACTCTATTGCTTTTTCAGGGTTTTCCGTATTTAGCATTACCATACCGTATTCGTAGTAATGTTTGAAATTATCAGGATTTTTATCATAAATCATTTGATATTGCTTTTGTGCATTTTGATAATCTTTAACAGCAAGATAAGAGGCTGCAAGATTTTCTCTTGCATCATTATGCCCCGAATAAGTTTCCAAAAAGTCATTATAATTCTTTATTGCTTCTTTGTAATTTCTCAATTGATATTGAACATTACCAAGGTTGAAATAGTTGTATTTATATTCGGGAAAAATATCCAATGCCTTTGAATATGCATCAAGTGCCTGTTTATATTTGCCTTGATTTTCATATATAGAACCTATGCTTATATAAATAAAAGCATCATCCGGATTGAGTTCTATTACTTTATTGTAAGTTTCCAAAGCCTTATCGAATTCATCAATTTCCGCATAAATACCGGCAAGCTTTGTATATAACATAGTGTCAGAATCAGAAATTTTTATTGCTTGTTCCAATTTTGAAATGGCTTCTTTCAAATCCTGCTGATGCTCGGCACTGCAAGCTTCTTGATATAATGCACTCGCTTCAGGTGTCATATATGCATTTGCCTGTGCACCATAAAACACCATTGTTGAAACTAAAATAGCAGTTAAAAATTTATTCGATATTTTCATTTTTAAAACTCAACCTCATACTAAATTTTATTTAGATTTGTAGAAAACTGTCTGTGTAGATTTTTTTGTTTAACAATATTTCAGCGGTTTTCATAATATTATACTGTTCAATATTATCTTTCTCAAAATCTATATCTTCAAGTTCACCAAAACATTGTACCATATTTGCAAGATTTATGTATAATTTATCAACATCTGATTGCGGATTGTTACATTCCAACATTTGGAAAATTCTGAATAACTCATTATCTTTTGCATCAAGAATTACACTTTTTAACCCTGCGCCATAAGCCAAAGCTCCATAAACACGATTTAATAACGGTCTATACTCTTTTAATACCCCGTTTGAAACATTGGACAATCCAATTACTGTATTTACGCCACCCTCAAAACTTTCATCAATCATTTTTAAAGTATTTAACGTCTCAACAGTTTGACTTCCGTCAATTTTTACCGGTAATACAAGCGGATCGAAAAATAATTTTTCAGGTGAAATTTCTTTTTCCGTACAATACTCATAAATTTTTAAAACAAGCTCTAAACGTTCATCTGCCGTTTTTGGAATTCCGGTTTCTTTTGACATTGAAAGTGCAACAAGATTACAATTATATTCTAATGCCAAATTACAAAGCACCTCAAGCTTATCTAAATCAGCAGATGTACTGTTAATAAAACACCCTGAAGCATCACCCATCAAACTTAAGCCGTCTTTTATCGCTTCAATATTTGACGAATCAAACGAAATATTCTTACCCTCAACTAACGGAACAAGCCAACGAAATACTGTGTCAAGTTTTCCTCTTGCAGGTCCGATATTCAAATCAACAACATCACAATTTTGCTGAATTTTTATCAAATTTTTGATAAAATTTTCATCTTTATTTTCTAATGCGGAACGCACCGATTTAGATATTATATGAATATTTTCACCTATATAAATCATACAAAAATTTTATCATAAAAATTATATATTTTTACAAAAATTTCAATTTAATTATTGAAAGATTATAAAAACAAAAAGGCTTAACAAAAATTTACAGTCGTAATCCTTTTATAATAGCAAATTCCAAGATTGCTCGGTTTTATCACTAGAAAAATGACCCAATATATTGTATAATTAATACATAATGTAGGGGCGTTGTATAAAAATTGTAAAGGAGTGTGTTTATGGCAAATGTTGTTTCTGAAAAGGAAGTGAAAAAGATTAAGTCACCGTTTGCAGATGAGTTTGAAGACTACTTAAAACACCAGTACGCAAAGACGACTTTTAACGGTAGTGAAATTGAAACTTTTTCTTGGTATAAAAAAGTTTTAGGTCTTATGTAAAACTGAATCCTTAAAAGATATTAAAAAAGCCGGCAATTATAAGCCGGCT
>OMVC01000166.1 GCA_900314375.1 uncultured bacterium | reverse complement strand
GGTTTTAAACTGCTTGTATAATATACGGAGTAACCGTGAGTCAACATTGTGAAAAACCCAACGGTCATTTCAAATAAATGATTCATCGGCAATATCGACAACAAACGCATTTCTTTATTTTTAGGCATCATGCTTTTTAATACTTTGCGCATGCCATACATTTGAGCAAGCATATTTTTGTATGTAGTTTGAACACCTTTTGGTGCACCTGTTGTACCTGAAGTATAAATAATCAATGCCGTATCATGCAAAGGTCTTCTGCGCCATTTTGCACTGTAATTCGCAGGAATTGAATACAAACTCGGAGTATTTTCACATTCGTATTCAGATGCTTCCATCAAAATTATATGTTTTATAGACGGAATTTTGGACTGTAATTCCTGTGCTTTTTTATAATTTTTGCTTGAAGTCATCAATACAGTCGGCTCACAGCTTGATAATATTGAAGTCAATTCATATATTGTTAATTTATTATCCAAAGGAACAATAGTTAAACCTGCCAACACAGAACCGAATACACAAACACCGTATTCAGGCAAAGATTCCGACAATATCGCCAATTTCTCGCCTTTAGGGATTTGTAAATCATTTATAAGATATGCGCCCAGGCGTTCTGCTAATAAACTCAAACCTTTATATGTAAATTCGTTCCATCCCCATAGAGTCTTCATGCCTAAAGCAACTTTTTTTTGATTTGTTGTTGTGGTTTTTTCCAGTAATGAAAATATGCTCTCGTATTTCATATTGCTATCCCTCTAATGTTTTGCTATATGTAATTTTAGCGCAAAAATATCATTATGCAATATTTAAGTGCGCAAATTTACAAATTTACGTTTTTTGTATGTTTATGTTATTCTAATAAAAAGGGATATACTAAATGCAAATCCAAAAGATATACTCTACAGCAGGGAAAAGTGTTTATTTTGAGCGCAAACTCACAAAAAGAGAAGAACAGGATTACAAAAACAATGTAATAAAGCCTGCTCTTGATTATTTGGGTGTAAAAGAATTTGCAATGATTTTGCACGGTTCATCCTATCCGCAGAGCGAAAACGACATAAAAATAGGCACTCCTTACGGTAAAGTAGCTGCACAGCTTATGCCTTTTGAATTATTACACGGATTCAATTCCAATCAATTAGGACCGACAGGAGAATTAACTTCCAAACAGAAAATTTCGCCTTACGAATCCTCTGTTGGCTCAAAAAATTATTTATTCATTGATTTTGATAAATTAACTCAAAAAGAATACGGCAGATTACTTACCAAATATGATATAGAAAGTTTAACCGGAATTACTGCCGAACAAAATAAAGCTAATTACGCTTATTCGAATTTCCCTGATGCCTTCGGAAATTACGAATATTTGATAAATAAAGCATACGAAAATTACCTTGAAAAAATTACAAATGATTACAAAAAAGTTAATTATATAATCAATTTAGAAAAGGAATATACGGATTTTTGCGACAAAAATCGGGATAAATTGAATAATTCAGCACTATATCATGTTTTAAAAAATCACTACGGCACTGATGATTTTACCAAATGGGACGAAATTGACAAAAATCTTATAAAAAATATTGATAAACAGGACTCACAAAAAAGAATAATACACTTAAGCCAAATATACGCAAGAGATTTAGCAACATATAAATTTGCTCAATTTATTCTTGATAAACAAATAAAAGAAAATACTAAACTGAGAAAAGAAATTGGTTTTAAGTATATAAGTGACATGCTTGTAGGATTTTCGCCAGCTGATGAATGGGCTAATCAAGATTTATTTTTAAAAGATTTCAGACTTGGCTGTCCTTATGGCGGACCTGACGGAGGGTTGCAAAAATGGGGAGTTCCCGTACTTGACCCTAAAAAATTATTCAATCAAGACGGGACATTAGGCGAAGGCGGAAAACTTTTAAAATCCAAATTGGACGATTGTTTGACAAATTTTGACAATGTAAGAATTGATCACGTATTAGGACTTATCGACCCTTATATTTACTCAAAAGACGGAAGCATTCAGGGCAATATTTCTTCAATGGAATATTTAGACCCTGATAAAAATTATCAAAAAATTCTAAATAAAATTATATTACCGACATTGAGAGAACATGGGCTGGATAAAAATTCACCGGTCTGGGAAGACACAGTTACTGAAACAGAAGCATTTAACAGGATTTATCATTATGAAAATAATATTCCTGGATTAACGCCTTTAGAATACGCGAAAGGCGAGCCGTATTGGGATAGCGAGAACTGGGCGTTGGTAGGTTCTCACGACTCAGATCCGGCAAACATTATGATACAGAAAGATTGGATACGCGAAAATGAAGCTTGGAGCCCTATGTATTTGGCAGGAGTACTAAATGCCGCACATGACAGCAGAGAATATTGTCATAAAATTGCAGAAAATGATTCCGAAAGAGTGAAAGCTAAATTTGCGGAATTATTTATGATTGGCGATAAGGTTCAAATGTCTTTTGCGGATTTCTTCGGGATAGAAAAAACTTACAATCAAGGTGGGAACAACAATAACCCGAATAATTGGAAATTACGATTAAACAAAGATTATGAGGATGAATATTATAAAAATTTATCATCCGAAAACCCGACTGCTGTAAATATGCCGGAAGTTTTGGGTTTGGCTGTCAGAGGGCAAGCAGATATGAGAAAGGTTAAAAATCAACCTGATATACCTCAAGAAGAAATAAATTATTTATTATCAAAGCTTGCGAAATATGAAAAAATCCTAAAAGAACCGGAATAATAATTTAAAAGATTGAAAAGGGGCTCGTCGCCCCTTTCCATTCTAAAATGATGAACATAAGACGCAGAAATAACCTCTGCTATTAATATTATTAACGATGTTTTTGCAAATTTCAACCCCCCCCTCCTCTAACTTTTTATACGAAATAAAAAATATTACATAAATCGCAATTAAATTACCAAATAAAAAAGACCTCTTATTTGAGGTCTTTGCTATTTCCTAATTCCTTTGAGTTAATTTCCTTATCCTAAATCCTTTTTATTATTTCTTCCTTTGTTTCCTATTATCCAACGATTATGCTATAAAGTTTGTTCCGAATCGGTTTGCTCCTTGGAAAAATGATTGTTTCATCATTTGGGTTAATGTCTTTTTAACAACCCTTTTCTCATTTATATGAACTTCCTTTAATCCTTCGGATGTATCTTTATATGTATTTGTAATTGCATCAGAAAATAACAGCATTGTAGCCATTTGTTTGTCCTCTCTTCTCTAAAAATAAAATTTAAACTTTTTCTTTTTCTTTATTTATCTCTTACATATATATAAAAACCACACTTAAAAAAATATTGACTTTTTATATTCATTTTATATAAATTTTGTTACAAAACTTAATAATTTAGTAAAGATATTAAAGTTTTTACCCGTTTAAGCCGAATACATGCATGACAGGAATAAGAGAAAGGAAAGTAACAGTTTTATTTTCCCCTATATTTTTTCCCTCTGCTTTATAGTATAATCTATGCAGCGGAGGTTTTTATTATGCATAATATTACTTTAATAAATGGGGATGGGATAGGACCTGAAATATCAGACAGTGTTGTAAAAATAATTGAAAAAAGCGGACTTGAAATAGACTGGGATGTTCAAACCGCCGGTTCCGATGTTATAGAAAAAGAAGGAACTCCGCTTCCGCAAAGAGTATTAGACTCAATAATTAAAAATAAGGTGGCATTAAAAGCGCCTGTCACAACCCCAATCGGCAAAGGCTTTCGCTCGGTCAACGTACAATTGAGAAAAGCTCTTGATTTGTATGCTAATTTAAGACCTTGCAAGAACTTACCTGCAATTGAAACAAGGTTTAATAATGTAGATTTGGTTGTTGTTCGTGAAAATACGGAAGATTTATACGCAGGGGTTGAAGAACAAATTGATGAAAACACAGCACATAGTATAAAAATTATTACAAGACAGGCTTCTGAACGAATTTGTAAATTTGCGTTTGATTATGCCGTAAAAAACAACAGAAAAGAAGTATGTGCAGTTTCAAAAGCCAATATTATGAAGCTTTCTGACGGTTTATTTTTAGAATCATACCGAAAAATTGCACAAAATTATCCTCAGATTAAGCAAAGAGAAATTCTTGTTGACAATTTGTGCATGCAATTAGTTCAAGACCCGACGAGATTTGACGTTTTGGTGTTGCCGAATTTATACGGTGATATTGTTTCTGATTTAACGGCAGGATTGATTGGCGGTCTTGGAGTAGCCCAAGGTGCGAATATCGGAAAAGATTGTGCGGTTTTCGAGCCTGTTCATGGTTCTGCACCTGATATTAAAGGGCAAAATAAAAAATAAAGCAAATCCGACAGCCCTTTTGCTTTCCGCAATAGAAATGCTCAAATATATTAATGAAAATAATTATGCACAAAAAATAGAAAATGCTTTGTTTAAAACACTTAGTGAAGGGTATAAGACGGCAGATATCGGCGGAACACTTTCTACAACGGAATTTACGGATAAGATTATTTCAAATCTGTAATTTGTTTGTTGAAAAATTTCAGGTGCGTATAAACGCACCCTACTTCTTTAAATATTTTGATAATAGCCTGCCTCTTGACTTCTTGCCCTACTGTAATTTGTTTGTTGAAAAATTTAGGTGCGTATAAACGCACCCTACTTCTTTAAATATTTTGATAATAGCTCCAAAGGGGCGAGGGGAAATTAAAAAACAGAAACAATTTTTCACTTTCTATTTTCAATTTTCCATTTAATAAAAAGCCTATGCCTTTAATTTAGTTAAGCAGATTTTCCAATCCGTAAATGAAATCATTGTTTTGGGCAATATGCTTAACACCAAGCATAACCCCCGGCATATAACATTTTCTGTCTGATGAATCGTGGCGAATGGTTAGGATTTGCCCCATTGAACCGAAAATTACCTCTTGTGAAGCCATAAATCCGGGGGTCCTTACGGAATGTATTTGAATATCCGAGTATGAAGTTCCCCCTCTTGAGCCTGTAATAGTTTCTTTTTCGACGCAATTACCCGATTTAAAGTTTTCTTTTGCTTCACTCATCATTAAGGCAGTTTTTATTGCCGTTCCTGAAGGGGCATCTTTTTTCTGATTATGATGAAATTCGATTATCTCGGCATTATCAAAATATTTTGCAGCCATTTTTGAAAACATCATCATCAAAACTGCACCTGTTGAAAAATTCGGAGCAATCAGGCATCCTGTATTATTCTTATTTGAAAGTGATTTTAATTCTTCGATTTGACTGTCGGTCAAACCCGTTGTCCCGATTACAATTTTTATACCGTTATTTAAACAATATTTTGCATTTTCAAATATTGATGACGGTTGTGTGAAATCGACCAAAACATCTATTTCGCAGTTTTTATGCGCTTGCTCTATTGTTTTATATGTATCTTCACCATACAAATCAATTTTTGCCGTTAAATCGGTCTGGTTATCTTCCAAAACTGCGTTGCAAACTTCTTTTCCCATCTTTCCGTTTGCACCGCAAACTGCTACTTTTATCATAATATCCCTTTCTTACTAACTTTTATTAATTAATATTCGCCGTCACTTCTTACAGGCATATCTTCATCTTCATCTTTTAATGCCGATAAATCATCACTGTACGCAGAATCAAAATCGTTCGGAAGCATATCCGAATCAGGCCATTGAGTATCCGCATCATATCTTGCCGAAGATAAATTTTCAGCAGAAGATAAATCCGAATTTGATAAATCCGTTTCCGATAAAATACATCCTGCCATATCACAGCCTGCGAAATTACAATAAGTCATCTGTGCATAACTGCAATCTGCACCTGTTAACAGGGCATCCGTAAATTCGCATTCAACAACAGACGCTCTTGTAAAATCAACTGCGGTTAAATCCGTATCGGAAAAATTAACTAAAGACAAATCACAATCGGCAAAAGAACTTGAGTTTAAGTCGGCTCCCGAAAAATCAACATCCTTCAATGTCATATTCGAAAAATCAACTTCGCTTAAATCTATTTCTTCTTTATCTTTTTTCCAATCATTAAATTGTTCGGGGTTACGTTCTAACAAAGACAATAATTCATCTTTTGTATAATCCAGCATGTTTATCTCCTTCAAAAATATATGCGTAGTGTTATTATAATATGTTTTATTTCATATATAGTCAAGTATATTATACAATTTTATATTTTAAAGCTTTCAATGCCGCTTGCAATCTATCGTCAACCTCGAGTTTTTGCAAGATGCTTGCAACATGAGCTTTTGTTGTATTAACACTAATAACAAGGTGTTGAGCTATTTCCATATTGCTAAAACCTTCAGTCATAAGTTTTAATATTTGTGCTTCACGCGCAGTTAAGTCATATTTTTTATATGAAAGATCTTTTTCATCAATACTTGAATTTGATGTAGCTTGAAGAACAATATGGGCTATGCTCGGATCAAACCAGGCTGCTCCTTCAGAAACAGATTGAACTACCTGCACAAGTCTTTGCAGATTGATTTCTTTTGAACAATATGCGTTTGCGCCGGCTTTCAAACTGTTTATAACTTCTTTTTCATCATTATGAGAGGTTAATATTATAATTTTTGTATCCTCATTCATTTCGTGAATCTTACGGGATGCTTCAATACCGTTCATATTTGGCAAACCTAAATCCATTATTACCAGCGGAATATCATTGTTTTTAAATATATCCAGCGCATCTTCCGCATTTGAAGCTTCGTATATATGTCCTATAAAATCGACATCTTCAAATGTTGTTCTTAGACCAAATCTTGTTAATTCATGATCTTCCACTATAAGCAAATTGTTTTTCATATATTCAATTCCTTTTTTGCCAATTCATATTCGGGATTAAGGTTTAAACTTTGTTCAAAATTTTTATGAGCTTCTGCTGTTAATCCTCGATTTTTTAAAACCAGCCCCATATAATAATAATATCTGTAATAATTATCGTCAATATATTTTGCAATATTTAAATATGAAAGTGCATCATCAAAATTATCCTTATTTATCGAAATTTTTGCCATATCTATCCATGCATCTTTAAAATCAGGATTGATAGAGATTGCTTTTTTCAAGTATGCAATTTGCCTGTCAGGTTCTAATAATGCCATATTATAATATGCTTCATACACTTTGGAAGAAACTTTCAATATCTTTGAATATGACTCTTTTGCCTTTTGAATATTATTCAATTTTTCATACGTTTTAGCTAATTTTAATTCCGCAATATGGTCATTGTCTTTGCCTTGAGCAGATTTATAATACTTTTGTGCAGAATTATAATCTTTCTGCCTGAATGAATAATCCCCCATTACAATTAAAGATTCTGCATTTGTTTTATCAATATCTAAGGCTTTTTTAGCATAATCCTGAGATTTTTCATATTCTTTTAAATCATAATAAACTTTTGCAGTCAGCGCATAAACATTTTTGTTTATATCTTTTTTGCCCGAAATTGAGGTTTGTAAAACACCCAAAGCTTTATTCAATTCACCTTTGTCATAATAATAGTATGCAAGGTGGTATTTTTTCTGATATTCATTTTTGGAGGATTTGTATAAAACATATTCCTTTGAAGCGTGCAATTCGTCATCAAATATAACAGTTTTTAATGAATTTGTATTTATTTCGTTAATACATTTCATCGCATTTTTGGAATCCCCGCTTTGCGCTAAAATTTCTGCTTTTAGACGTTTATAATTTATATTTTTAGAATTTTTATCAATGGCATTATTTATATATTCTATTGCTTGTTTGGTATTTCCGTTTTTCATGCTTCCAAAAGCAGCCAAATAGTTTGCATAATCAGATTCCATCAATAGAGTCGAATGTTTGGTTAATTCTGCAGTAGCTTCTTTTGATTGGTCATTATACATGATATTTGAATATATTTCGCCTAAATATAATTGGTCATTTTGTGTTAATTTTGCGCTTGTAAAATAGAAGTTTTTAACGTCTTCTTCCAATGCTGAAGCCAAATCGTCATCTTGAATTTTGGACATGGCCAATTCCGCAAGATTAAAAAAACCGATAGAAGCCATTTCGCGTGTTAAGCGCATGTATACATAATCATTTGGTGTAACACTGTCAATAAGAACCCTAAAATCCATATATGATGCTCGGACATTACTTTGCATAAATTTATCCATAGCAATTGCATATTGATTTTTAACTGAATTTTTTGTCAAGGTTGCTCGTTTTAATTCAAATGACGGTATAATTACGTTTTGTTGTAGTGAAGATTTCGGATTATTCAACGGGTTAACCGGTGCAATATTGCCTAAATCAATTGCAAAAACATTTTGTGCTAAATTGCATAATAATATTGTAAAAATAATTCTTTTAAGCATTAATTCTCCGTTTCTTGTTTGCCTTGATGAAGGTAATATGTATTAAATAAATTTATAATTTTCTGTTCTTCCGGATTTGGAGTTTCTTCTTTTGTTATTCTGTGAATATCATACAGATTATGCTGTTTTAATATATCTTCGTCTGAAGGGGTTATTTTTCCGTTATTTTCGGATAAAAATACGTTTATAATTTTATTTATTGAAATAGACATAAAAGTTTCAACGATATTTTTGTCAAAATGAGAACCTGCTCCTTCTGTTATAATATTTAGGACATTTTTTATAGGCATCTTGTCACGATAATGCCTTTTGGATGTAATTGCATCAAAAACATCCGCAACGGCCAAAATTCGGCCGCCTAACGTAATTTCTTCACCTTTCAGGTGTCTGTAATAACCGCTTCCATCCCATTTCTCATGATGAGAAGATGCCATTTCGGTTATTATTCTAAAATCAGGAGACATATATATTTTATTTAAAATATTATGTGTAATTCTTACATGTTCTTGAATATGCTTGTATTCTTCATCAGTTAATTTACCGTCTTTTTGAAGAACGGAATC
>OMVC01000138.1 GCA_900314375.1 uncultured bacterium | reverse complement strand
TTATCGTTTTAATGTACACATTTTTTACTAAAAATCCTGTCAATTCCTGTACAAAATGAGTTACATTAATTTATTTAGAAATAACCTTTATTGCTTGTGGAATTACTCTGACTTCAATATCTCTTTTAAGCTTTGTTTTTTCTCCATCTATATGACAGGTTGTCCAAAAATTCTTTATACTTAAAGAACGAGCTTTGAAATATTTTGCCCTCGCATTATTTGTTCTTATTCCAAATATAATTCTTAAAAACTCATAAAAGAAAGTAATTGGATTTATTGCTTTTAATATAAAAACATCAAACAATCCGTCATCAAGTTCAGATTTATTTGCAACCGAAATAATATTTCTGTACATATTACTTGCATTACCGATAATTATACAGGTGGCTTTAATTGATGTTGTTTTACCATTATAAGTTATTTCATATTCTTTAGGAGTTAGTCTTAATGCAAATATTATTCCGGCAATAAAATATGCAAGATATCCAAACCTATTTTTTAATGATTGTGGTGTTTTGCATATAATATCAGAATCATAACCAAACCCACATCGTAAAACACATTGTTCGTCATTTATTTTTAGAGCATCAATTTTCTTTATATTTTCTTTTGATAATATTTTAAGATTTTTCTTCAAATTAGTTGGAATACCAAGTTTTGCGGCAAGTAAATTTGCAGTTCCGGTAGGGATAATCGCTAAAGTTTTATCTGTGAACGCAACCATTTGTGCAACTTTATTTACAGTTCCATCTCCCCCAACAGCAATAATAGTATCAAATTCATCAAAATCGTTTGACATAAATTCATCAATAGATACAAACTTGAATTTATATCCTCTTTTAAACAAAAAATCATGAATTATCTTCTTATGTATGACTGCTTGTTTTCTTCCGGCATTATAATTGAAAACAACCAAAACTTTATTCATTTAAATTTTTCCTCCAATTATTCTTATTGTTTTGATATAAATAATTAATAAAATTAGAGCTAAGAAATAACCTCCTAATACATCAGTAGGATTATGAACTCCCAACCAAACTCTGCTAAAACCAACAAAAAACATCCATAAAACAGAAAAACATATTCCACTATATTTAATATATTTATTAGAGCAGTATTTAATTAAATAAAATATTACTAATCCCCACAAGCTACAAGAAATGAAAGTATGACTTGAAACAAAACTAAAACTACTTGGATGAACAGCAATTTGCAGTTCAAGTGGGGGTCTTGGTCTTTGAACAGCTATTTTAATAATGCTATTTAATATATATGCTACTAACGGTGCAGACGAAAATAAAAATAAATCAATTATTAGTAGTCTTTTATAAAAGAAAATAAAGGCAATAATTAAAGGAATAATAATGCACAAAGTATATATTTGGGTAACAAGTAAAATTGGTATCCATAATGGAACATTTTTAAGCAAATCTTGAATTGCCATTATTATGTTTCTATCCCATTGTGTTACAACGGGACAGAAACAAATTATGGCGGAATAAATCAAGAATAATATAATTAAAAATATTATTTTTTTCATATTAATGACATCCACATCCTGAACATTGACCATTGCAAGAATTTGCAGGTTTTTCTGTAGAGCAAAAATGATCTCTATCAACGTAATATTCGCCCTCAAGTGGGAATATCGTCATCCACAAATTATTTCTCCAATCATCATCAAGAATTTCTTTTACCTCGTGAGAATATTTATCAATTTCAGAAGTAATTTTTGGATCTGTCAAATACATAGCGGCATCTTTATGTGTCTCATAAGGTTTGAATTCCGCATAATATTTTCTTAAAATATCAGGTCTGTCAACAATCATACATGGACGAAGCATATTACCATCTTCATAAGGAATACCATCTCTAATTGCTCTCATAAACGGTGAAGCAAGAGCCTCTGTCAATGTGCAGTTATTAACATTATGAGTTGCCAAGTGAACAAAAGTACAAGGTTCCACATCTCCTTTCGGATTAACGTGAACATATTGCCTACCGCCTGCTATACAACCCATCATTTCAGGGCCATCTCCCCAAAAATCAACCGTCATCATTGGTAAAGTATTTCTTGCGTTATAAACAGCTTTCAAAATTTGACGTCTTTGTTCTGCATTTGGTGTCATACTGATATCAGGGCTGTCTCCAACAGGAACATAGTGGAAGAACCAAGTCCATAAACAACCCTTTGCTGATAACATTTGCATAAATTCATCTGATGTAACTTCATCACAGTTTTGACTCGTTGCAACAACAGATGCTCCAAAGAAGATTCCTGCATTTCTTAGCATATCCATTTTATCCATAACCATATCAAAAGTGCCTTCACCACGAACGGCATCAGTATTCTCTTTTAATCCGCTTATTGAAAACATTGGTTGAACATTGCCTAATCGTTGCAGTTCTTTTACAGTTTTTTCAGTAATCAAAGAACCGTTTGTGAATGTTATAAATGTACAATCATTAAATTCTTCGCAAAGTTCCAAGAATTCTTTACGGCAGAACGGTTCGCCGCCAACGATAGGAAATATATGAATACCCATTACATCTCTTGCTTCTGTAAATATCTCAAGCCATTTATCCTTTGTTAAATCTTCTCTAACATCATATTCGTGAGCCCAACAGCCTTTGCAATGGAAGTTGCAGTTCTTTGTGATACTTGCCAACAAAACTGTCGGTGGGAAGAAACCATTCTTAGCATTAAATTCGGAACGCTTTCTCAAATTATCACCATAATAGCCGTTAACAAAGAAATTTTTAATCCATTTATTTCTGCAATTTGGATGTAATTCGGTTAAAATCTTTTTCCACCAATAAAGATGCGGGTGCTCTGATGAAAATAGCCATTGCATTCTTCTTGCGTGGTTTATACCACCTTTTGAACCTGCGATTTTTTCAAATATTTTAGCAAGATTGACTAATTTTTGTTTTGAAAAATTCCTACCCAAATAGTTAATTGTTTGATCAATAACAAAGTTATTAAACTTTAATTTCATCCCATCAAACATTCCCATTGAATTTGATTGCCACATAGCTTTTTGTTCTTTTACTCTCATTATTGTCTCCTTTATACCAATACTTCTTTTATAATCTGTTTATTTTTATCAGATAAAATTTCTTTTATTGATTTATATAGTTTTTA
>OMVC01000164.1 GCA_900314375.1 uncultured bacterium | reverse complement strand
ATTATTATTTCTAAATCGTCAAAAACAGATGCCAACGCGGAATCTATACTCCTTGCAATATAATCTTTTGAGTTATATGCAGGAATTATTATTGAAACTTCGGGATGGTTATATTTCCTTTCCGTTTGAGAAATATAATCGGTTTGTGCTGTTATAATTCTGCCTTCTACGGAATTTACAAAAGAACATACCTTGAATTTTGTATCGTTTTTATAACCTTTTAATGTAGCACAATGACATTTACCATCACCTGTTATAAAAACAGGCTCATTTGAATATTCACTATACACCATAAATCCGTCAGCATAACCTTCAAAAACCCAAGATAAAAACATATTATCCAAATATGATTTATATATAGTGACGGTTGTAAATTTATCTGCAGGATTATGAAATACTTGAGATGAACACAAATTTTGTCTTTGCTCATCCTCTACCGAAAACGGTTTTATTTTATAGGAATCTGATTTTTCCGCAGAATTTATTACAATTGAAGTTGTATAGGAATTCTTATATCCGTTAAAGCCATTACCGTCATCTTTATACAAACGATATCCGTTTGCTTGCGGATATGAACTATATGAGAATTTTATATTACTATCATCTTCATAACTTGAAACGATATCTATAGAAGTAAACCTAAATTTTTGAACAGAAGATTGTTCAATCAATCTGCTATTTTTATAAGCACGAATGAATAATTGATTATCCCCGAAAGGAACGAGAGATAGTGTTGTAAAAGTATCAGAAGTTCTTGCATATTCGATAAAAGCATCCTCTGCTTTTAAATAAATAATATATAAATCTGCCCCCGTATTATTCCAATTAACATTTACTTTTGAACCAGAATAAGTAATAGTAATATTCATAAACCCACCTTGTTTTTATTAATTACTTTATATTTGATTTAAACCTATGAAGAATTTTTATCCTGTTTAACGGCCAAAATACCATTACAGCACGCCCGACAAACCTGTCTTGCTTCAGTGTTCCCCAATATCTGCTGTCTTGAGAATTCCCGCGATTATCACCCATCATAAAGAATTCATCATGCTCCAAATAAAACGGTCCGCATTTCATTACCTGATCACTCATCAATAATGTTAAATCAGTATTTGGGTCAGGACAGTACGGATATTCGTAAGGACTCTTTATATATTCTTCTTTATATAATTTATCATTTATATAGACAAATGCAGAACCGTCATCTTCAAATTTTATTTCGACTTTATCCCCCGGAGTTCCAACAACACGTTTTATGTACGCAATATCTTTACATAAAATTCCCGTTAAACGAGATAATAAAGGTAAAGGTTTTCTTGATAATTTTGTTGACGGCGGATAAAATACCATAATATCCCCGCGTTTCGGAACCCCGAAAAATCTTGAATATCTTTCAACAACTATTCTGTCCCCTTCTACCAATGTAGGATTCATTGAACCTGAAGGAATCCAACGAATTTCACCGATAAAAAAACGTATTATTATTACTGCAACAAGAACAAATATTATAGTATTTATAGTATCTCCAACTGCTGTTTTTGAAAAATTTTTATATCGAGTATTAATATCTTCTAACGTTTTCATCATACTTTCGGGAAATATTCTTTTTATTCTTGAATAAAAACTATCTTTAAACTGTTCAATTTTACCCATTTTTTAAAAGCTCCAAAATATTTTTAAGCTTTTGTACATATATATTGTCTGATAATTCAGCCAAATTGCACTCTGCCTTCTTGATATAATTATTCAACAAATCAGAATGTTTTTCAATACCTTCTCTATAGTTTTCAACACTTTGCGCGTATATAACCGCAGCGTTATATATACCCTCCGTAATATCATTTTGAGCAGGTTTTGTTAAATCAGTTTCTAACAAATTTAATAAGTCATCCCGTATCTGAAAAGCAATTCCAAAATTCAAGCCAAATTCGGAAACTTGTTTGATATCCTTATGAGCTGCAAGTAACAGAGAAGATACTAATCCTGTTTCAAACAATAATGCAGTTTTATTTTTTGATTTTTCAATATAATTTTCTATTGTGCCGATTTTGTATCTGTCAAAATTTTGATTGATTTCACCGATGCACATCTGTTTTACTGTATTTATAACCCTTGATAAAATATCAAAATTATTTAAACTAATAATCTTTTCCATCGCAACAGAAAGAATATAATCTCCCGAAATTACCCCAAGTTTATTATCAAATTCTGATGATAATGTTTTTCTTCCTCTGCGTAAAGTACTTTCATCAATTATATCGTCGTGAACTAATGATGCATTATGAATAAGTTCAATTGCCGAAAATAATTCATAATGCTGATTCGTAATATTTATTCCCAAAGCTTTCAGATACAAAATACACAAAACCGGTCTTATACGCTTTGACGGAGCTTTTAAAAAATCCAAAATAAACGCTCTCAAAGGTTCTCTTACTGAAATTGAACCTATCATGCAATTTTCAATCTTTAATAGTTCCTCAGATAAAAATTCTTTTATTTTACTGTATTCTTTATTAAAATTCATTATTATTCTTCAGATTCTTGCGTTTTTTCTTTAGCTTCGTCTTCTTTTTGTTTTAATTTTAAATAGTTTACCTTATCCCAGCTTAAATCAACATACTTAACTTCCCCGTCCACTTCGCTAATTTGCGGCAGTATAGTGTATATTCTCTTTATGCGTTCAAAA
Organism: uncultured bacterium; assembly: GCA_900314375.1. Classification (GTDB taxonomy): domain Bacteria; phylum Cyanobacteriota; class Vampirovibrionia; order Gastranaerophilales; family Gastranaerophilaceae; genus Zag111. The sequence goes on along the minus strand of OMVC01000164.1, from coordinate 14,281 downwards.
ACTAAACTATCTAACACTCCAAGTCTTATGTTGGTTGATTCGATTTTTACATACACATCATTCGGATCACGCATATCAATATATTGGACTTTTTCGGATGAATACGCTTCAACAGCTTTAACTATCTTCTCAATATTTTCTACACGCTTTATATCCCAATCTTTTGCATAATTTGCATCTTTTGTTAATATTTTTAATACAGGACCACTTTCAGACAATGGAGTATAATTCTTATCAGATATAAAAACTCCATCAGTTGTAATAAATGCTGACGGTTTTGTATTTAATTCGGACTTTATTACAACAGCAGGAATTCTTTCCCGTATAATTATTTGTATACGAGCAGGTAAACCGTAACGCCTTATATATACATTTTTGATAACAGGGATTTTAAATAATTCGCGTTTTATATCTTTTACACCCATCATAAATATCGGAACAGGCATAACTTTTATATCTTTTAGCGAATTGTATATTATTTGCTTTGGCACAAGATAATTATTTATAATTTTTACTTTTTCTTCATTCGGTTTTGAAAAAGCGTCAGGCGCTAAATACCATTGAGGAAGCTTTATAAAATAATACACTCCCAAAACCAGCAAAACAAAAAATAAAAACCCTAAAAAAGCCTTTAAACGTTTTAATTTTTTACGTTTTTTCCTTACATAGCGTTCTTTTTGTTTACGGCGCATTGAATGTTTGCCTTCGGCAACTGCATCTTCGTAATTTTGTATTTTTTCTGTTTCGCTTTGCTCATTATGTTCCATTACTTATTTAACCCAGCTCCGTTTAATATTATTTGTACCAAATCATCATAACTTATACCCATAACCTTTGATTGAGCAGGCAAATCGCTTGTTTCGGTCATCCCCGGAGATGTATTTATCTCAATAACATAAGGAATACCGTCTTTACCTATCATAAAATCAACTCTCGAAACCCCGCGACAACCGGCGGTTTCATGAGCTTTGACAGCAATTGCTTTTGTTCTTTCGGTTAATTCCGGCGCTAAATTTGCCGGTAAAATGAATTCCGACATCCCGACAGTATATTTAGCTTCAAAATCGTACCACTCATTTTTCGGTCTGATTTCTAAAATTTCGGTTGCAAAATTTTTACCATCCCGCTCTAACACCCCAACTGTAACAAAGACCCCGTCAATAAATTCTTCTATCAAAACATCGTCATTATATTTTATTGCCTCGTCATAAGCTGATTTCAAATCTTCTCTTGAATTAACTTTTGTCATCCCGAAACTTGAACCTTCCGAAACAGGTTTTGTAATAACAGGGAATTTTAAATCTGCAGTTTTTTCGGATAGATTTTCACCTTTTTGAATAAAAACTGATTTTGCCATTGGAATATCAGGACAAGTCGAAAGAATACGTTTTGTATATTCTTTGTTCATACAAATAGCTGAACTCATAACCCCGCAACCGGTATAAGGGATTTTCAGAATTTCTAAAATACCCTGAATACATCCGTCTTCACCGTATTTGCCATGAAGCGCATTATAGGCATATTCATATTTACCTTCTTTTAATTTTGATGCTATATTTTCATCAACCTCAACAAGTTCGGCATTTTTATAGCCTAATCTTTTTAGAGCTTCATAACAACCTTTTCCCGAACGTTTTGAAACTTCAGCTTCGGATGACATACCTCCGCACAATACCGCTATTTTAGATGATTTATCTATTTTTGAACTAATTTCTGCCATAATTTTATTTCCTCTTTACTCTTATTACCCAGATATTTTATTTCAGGCTCTAAATTTATATTATACATATCTTTAACTCTTTGTTTCAACTCTGTCATGAGTCTTAACACATCCGTTGAAGTCCCGTTATCAGCATTCACAATAAAATTTGAGTGATTACGCCAAACATGTGCTCCGCCAACAGTAATCTCTTTTGCGCCTACACTTTCCAGCAGTCTGCCTGCAGGATTACCGACAGGATTTTTGAAGATACTTCCGCAATTTGGCAAAACCAATGATGGCTGATGTTTTCTGCGAAAATCCAAATTTTCTTCCATCTGTTTTTTTATATCTTCGGAATTTTTAGTGATTAAATTAAACTCCGCACGCAAAACAACCAAATCATCCTTTTGACAACGCGAAGTCCTGTAATCAAATCCCATTTCTTCTTTTTTATAAGTCCTTAAACCGATTTTGCGAGAATAGCATAATACGGAAACTAAATTGTCACTTATGCATTGACCGCTTGCCGAAGCGTTCATATAGACCTCACCGCCAACAGACCCCGGAAACCCTATCATAAATTCCAAACCAGATAAACCTGCGCCGCAAACTTCTTGAGATAATTTTGGCCCCTTTACCCCACAATCAGCAACAACTTTTGTACCATCTATTGTGATATTATTCATTTTTGAAGTTAATATAACCCTGCCTTCATATCCCGAAGAAGATATCAATGTATTTGACAAATTCCCTAATACAGGTATATTTGGGTACTTTTGTAAAAGATGTACAAAATCATCAACATTATCAGGGAAAAATACTTCATCAATTTTTCCGCCTATTTTGAACGTTGTATATTTTTTTATATCAAAATCTTTTTCTATATTAGCAATCATCTTAAATTCATTATATAACAGTTATTTTAGCTATGCAATTTGTTAAACTGACATCTAAACGGTCTAAAAAAAAGACGGCATAAAATACCGTCGGTTTTAATCAAACTATCTCTCTTCTCATACCAAGATTATTCTATTGTAAAGATGTTCTCCACAATGAATCATCAAACTTATTTTGCTGTGAACTTATTTCGTCCGGAGAAACTGTGACATTATGCGGTGCAAATACAAAAACCAAATCTGCTACTTTTTTAGGTTGAGCATTTAAAGCTTGAGATGCTCCGCAAACATAATCAATAGTCCTTTGGCATTGATTTTTGTCCAATAAATGCAAGTTCACCATGACAATTTTTCTATCTTTTAAGTGTTGAACAATAGTTGAAACATCATCAAATGAATTAGGAACAACTAAAACAATTTCATTACCGCCCTTGTTAAATCTGGGATGTTCTAGAATCTTTGTTTCACGTTTTTCAGGAGTTGTTACAGGTTCATACACCGGTCTTGTTTCTCTTACTGCAGAACCTTCCAATTCATAATCATATTCACCTTCACTGATATCAACAAACGGATCGTCCTCTCCTCTGAATCCGTCCATAACAAAATCTCCAACCTTTTTGAAAATGTCAACTATCGCCACTTTATCTCCTCCGTTTATGTTTAATTAAATAATTTTCTACCTATCCTCAACATTGTTGCCCCAACTTGAGCCGCAATCTTGTAATCCTGACTCATCCCCATCGAAAGCTCATTCAGCCTGCAATCAAAGCGGCTTTGCAATTCGTCTCTTATAAGAACAATCTCTCCAAATAATCGACGCAAATCATCTTCTGAAGCAGCTATCGGTGCCATATTCATGAGCCCGACAATTTCCACTCCGCTTAATGCTTTAATCTGCTCATAACTCTCAAAAATTTCATCTTTTGAAAATCCGAATTTTTGTTCTTCATTAGCATTATTCACCTGAAGCAAAATTTTTTGTCGCTTCCCGATTTCTGCGGAATGTTCGCTTATCGCTTTTGCAAGTTTATAAGAATCTACGGAATGAACGTAATCAAATACTTTTACAACATATTTCACCTTATTAGTTTGTAAATGACCAATAAAATGAAAGGTTGAATTGTTTCTTATTTCTTCAGGCAAGGAATTTATTTTGTCACAAGCTTCTACAGCTCTTGATTCTCCAAAATCCCTTAATCCGGCATCATAAGCATTAATTATACCTTCTTTACCGAAATACTTTGTAACTGCAATTATTCTGGGTTTACAAGGTGCGATATCTTCTTGTACCTGTAACAGATTTTCTTTGACTCTATTCCCCATTAAATCTCTACCTCTACAAGAACATGCCCGTAACACCGAGCATATTTTTATTGTACATTATCTTTTACTTATGTCCAAGATATTTATTTCTGTTAGTTTTTGACAAGGTTATAAAACGCCCAAAACCATGCTCCTATCATGGTTTTGGGCTATTTCGCGCGCCCATTCTTGAATGTAACATTTCTTAATATTCAAAAAGGGAAACTACCATAAATGCACACCATAAACACAAAGCATGGCATCACAAACTAAATCATCAATCATTTGATTTACAATAACTAAAATTACATCATACCTTTTCGGTTGAAAAATACTGCAACAGCAAATGTTGCAACAACAGACATCAATATAACTATTAAAAATCCAAAATGATTATTGCCAAACGGCATAGGAACATTCATCCCCCAAAAACTGCCTATCATTGTAGGAATTGACATGATAATAGTAATTGATGCCAAAAACTTCATAACAAGGTTCAAATTATTGTTAATTATTGAAGCCATACAATCCATCATACTTTCTAAAATTGTACGGTGCATTTCAACCATTTCGGATGCCTGTTTATTTTCAATAATAACGTCTTCAAGCATATCAATATCGTCTTCGGTAAATTTTACTATTGATTGCAAGTTACCGGTATTGGCATTAACCATTCTCAAAAGTTTTTGCAACACAAGTTGATTATCTTTTAATGAAGTCGTGAAATAAACCAAGGACTTCTGTATTTCCATCAATTGGAACAGTGCTTTGTTATGAGTAGTTTTCTTCAGTGAATCTTCAATATTGTCGGTTTGTTTGTTAATTATATTCAAGTATCTTAAATAAAATTTTGCAGCTCTAAACAATATACTCAACATAAAATTAGCTTTTTTGCGTGTGTCAAAAAATTTTGCGGTATCTTCATTAAATGAACTGATAATTTTATTTTCTCGTGCGCAAACGGTAATCATGCTTTCAGGAGTAAATACAAGCCCTAAAGGCATTGTATCAAAATTACCTTCATCATCCATAATAGGAACGTTTGTAATGACTAAAAGGTTTCCGTCTTCAAACTCCATACGAGATAACTCGTCTGCGTCTAATGAATTACTTAAAAAGCTTTCATCAAGTCCCAAAACCAAAGAGACCTGCTGAATTTCTTCATGAGTAGGATTTATCAGATTAAACCATGAACCTGATACGGCTTCATTTAAATCTAAAGTTTTTAGTGTTCCGTCATCCTGGGTTTTGGTAATTTCTAACATAATACCTGTTCCTACTTTAGTCCGCAATATAATTAAACAACACTTTATGCCGAATTTCAATACTATAAATCTACGAATTTTTTATTGAGGATTATCATCAAGCAGATTGTCCGAATTTGCCGATTGAACTGCCATTTGGTCGCAACGTTCGTTAAATTCGTGTCCGGCGTGTCCTTTTACCCAAATAAATTTAACATTATGGGATTCTTTTGCTTTGAGTAATCTTTTCCATAAATCCTGATTTTTTACGGGTTGTTTATTTGCACCCTTCCAACCTTTTTTTATCCATCCGTCAATCCAATTTTGGTTAAATGCATCGACAAGATATTTTGAATCCGACGTCAATTCAACGTCACATGGTCTTTTTAAAGCTTCAAGCCCGACAATTGCAGCTAACAATTCCATCCTGTTATTTGTTGTATTTTTAAACCCTTGAGTAATTTCTTTTTTGTGGGTTTTTCCGCTATCATCAACCGCAATTAAAATCGTTCCGTATCCGCCTTTACCCGGATTCCCGCTGCAAGCACCATCTGTATATATTTTGACTAACATATTTTCTCCAAATTAAAAATATTATATTGATTTTATCATAAAATTTTACAATTTGTCCTGTTCATGATATTCATATAACTATGGACAGAAAACCAATAGTAGCAATAGTTGGAAGACCAAATGTCGGTAAATCGACATTTGTAAATCGTCTTGTGGGCTCAAGAAATTCAATTGTTGATGATATGCCGGGTGTTACACGTGACAGAATTTATTTTGATGTTGAATGGCAGAGTAAAATGTTCACTGTAATCGATACAGGCGGGATAATTCCGGGAGATGATGACGATATAATGAATTCTATTTTTACACAAGCACAATTGGCGTGTGAAGAAGCAGATAAAATTATATTTCTTGTTGACGGAAAAGACGGAATAAATCCGATAGATTATGATATAGCAAATATTTTGCGCAGGGCAAAAAAGCCTGTTTTTGTTGCCGTAAATAAATGTGACAACCCGGAATCATTGATAATGGTAAATGATTTTTATGAATTGTCTTTGGGTGAACCTGTTGCTATATCTGCTTTACATGGTTCGGGCGGGGTTGGTGATTTGTTAGATTTAATAACCGAGGACTTTGAAATTTCCGAAGAAGAAGAAAAAGAACAGCGCATAAGAATAGCTATTGTCGGACGTCCTAACGCAGGGAAATCTTCTATTGTCAATGCATTATTAGGTTCAAAAAGAGTTATCGTATCTGACGTTTCGGGAACAACACGCGATAGTATAGATTCTCATATAAAGTATAATGAAACGGATTTCACCATTGTTGACACAGCAGGTATCCGAAAGAAATCAAAAGTTGATTACGGTGTTGAAAAATTCGCGGTAGATAGGGCAATCCGTTCAATAAGAGATTGTGATGTCGCGCTTTTGGTTATTGATGCAACGGAAGGGATTTCAGACCAAGATAAAAGAATTTCTTCAATTATAACAGATGCGGGTAAAGGTATTATTGTTGCCATAAATAAATGGGATTTAGTTGAAGATAAAAAGGCCAATACCATCAATAAATTTCAACAAAAATTAGAACAGGATATTCCTTTTTTAAGTTATGCGCCGAAGATTTTTATAAGTGCGGTTACAAAACAACGCTTAACCCAAATTTTTGATGAGGGGATTAAAGTTTATAATGAAGGAATTAAGCGTATTTCAACCGGTTTGTTGAATAAAGTTATAAATGAAGCTTATGCTCTCAATCCGCCGACAAGTTTTAAAGGGAAACGGTTAAAGATATATTATACAACACAGGTTACCACTCAACCGCCTACGTTTGTTTTCTTTGTAAATAACGAAGAACTTTTAAAAGACAATTACAAGCGTTATTTGGAAAATAAATTGAGAGAGGCGTTCGGATTTTTCGGCAATCCTGTAAGATTGTCTGCAAGAGAACGTAAAGAAAAGAAATAGTTAACTATTCAAAACGGTTTCGCAAATTTGGTTTGCCGTTATCTGAAGGCATGATAATTTTTCACAGGTCGTTTGACGCCTTGTCCATAAACATGGTTTCATTTCGCATTTATCGTTTGCTTTAATCGGGACAATATTGCCAGATTTAGGAATTAATGTATTATCATCTGTCGGACCGAAAATTACATAGGTTTTTATTCCCAAAGCAACTGCTATATGTAATGGTGCAGAATCAGAGCACAAGAATTTTTCCGAACTTGAAATCAATTCTGCCAAATCCTTCAAATTTTTCGTTGTTCCGTAGAGGTTCTCAAAATTCTGTGTTCGTACGTTTTCTAATATTGTTTCAATACATTCTTTATCGTCAGGTCCGCCGATTAGCATTACCCTTTTACCTTCCGCGACCAATAAATCAATAACTTTTGCCCAAGTTTTCGGAGGTATTGTTTTTATACAGTTTTTTTGAATACTTAATTTGCTTACCCCAGGATGAATCAGAACGGAATTTGTAACAGACTCTTTTTTATTTATGTTTATTTGAGGTAATTCGGTATTATATTCGGTTAAATCTCTTATTAAATCGTGATACATTGCGCAAGCGTATTGATTTTTGTTTAACTTAACAGCGTTCGTTAATAAGAATTTACTTAATTTACCCGTATTATAACCGCATCTTGTCTTTATTCCGGATAAAAATAATAAAAGACTTATCAGCTTATTCCCGCCCGAAGATATTACGGTATCATATTTTCCGTTTCGGGCATGTAATAAAAGTTTAAACATTTGAAAATATTTATCTTTACCTTTTGGGTCAATAAGCAAAGTTTCATCAATAACATCGGTCAAATCTACAATACTTTTACTTCTTGGTTCAAGCGCCAAAGTTATATGCGAATTCGGAAATTCTTTTTTTAAAGAAATCAAAGTGGGAAGAAAAAATATTTCATCCCCGATTCCTCCAAAATTTATCACAAGCATTCTTTTATTTTCCATGACTCTATTATATAAGAAAAAATCAGATATATTTCAATTGTTAAAAGTTGATAATTTTAAATGATAATAAGAAGATATGGGATACGGTATACCAAAAATCCTGCGTGTTACGAAATTTCAGATTTGCAAATTTGCATGTTGCTGTCTAATAGTGAATTTATCCGTTATATTTGTATTATTAAAAAATGTTTTTAAAAAAACTTCATTAAAAAATATTTCAATCACTGTTACCAAGACTATATGGGGAACATGAAGAATTGTTACAAAATATATCGTCCAAAAGATTTAAATTTTTGTAAAAAGACTTCCAAAGCATGGAAAATTGTAGTATTATAAAAGTACGTTAAGGAAAGAGAGGGTGAAAGCCCCTAGCTGGTCCTAAGTCACTAAAACCAAGAGTTTTAGCAATATGTGGAAACCCAAACAGAAGCCCGACATGGTGGTAGTTTGTAAGAGTCGGCGGTTCTGTCTTTTTGTACCTAAAGGAGATATGATGAATAATTTAAACAGTGGGAGAGTTGTAAGTATTAACAGCAGTAACGGATTGGAAAGTGCAGCAAGCAGTGCTCGCATGTCAACTCCTGACATGAATCCGAAAAATGTAATCAATATGTCTGAAAAAATCGATTTAAGTGATATTAAAATCGTTAAAAAAGACGGTACATTAGAAGAATATGATATACAAAAAGTCGTTAATGCAATAAAGAAATCTGCAGCTCGTATGCTTGTAGAGTTGTCGGAACAAGATATAGAAAACATATGTAAAAATGTTAATAACAGTGTATTTTCAATGCATTCAAAAGAAATTGATATTTCTAAAATGCACTGTATAGTTGAAAATGCATTGGAAGATGTAAATCCGAAAGTTGCAAAAAGCTATAGAAATTACAGAGATTACAAAATTGATTTTGTAACTATGTTGGATAAAGTTTATCAAGAATCTCAAAGAATTATGTATATCGGCGATAAGGAAAACTCTAACGCTGACTCTGCACTTGTATCGACAAAGCGTTCTTTGATATTTAATCAGCTAAACAAAGAATTATACAAAAAATTCTTCTTAACGGTTGATGAATTACAAGCTATTCGTGACGGTTATATTTATATCCATGATATGTCCGCAAGACGTGATACTATGAATTGCTGCTTGTTTGATGTTGCAAGCGTATTAAAAGGCGGATTTGAAATGGGTAATCTTTGGTATAACGAACCAAAATCATTAGATGTTGCGTTTGATGTTATCGGAGATATCGTTATGGCTGCAGCAAGCCAGCAATATGGCGGATTTACCGTTGCAGAAGTTGATAAAATTTTAGCACCTTATGCTCAAAAAACTTTTGAAAGACAATATGCAAAATATATTGAACTTGGTCTTGATGAAGAAAATGCTTCAAAAGCTGCAAAAGGTGATGTTAAAAAAGACTTTGAACAAGGTTTTCAGGGTTGGGAATATAAATTCAACACAGTTGCATCATCTCGTGGTGATTATCCGTTCATTACTGTAACGGCAGGTTTAGGAACAGATGAGTACGAAAAAATGGCAACAATTACAATGTTGGAAATTCGTATGCATGGTCAAGGCAAAAAAGGTAATAAAAAGCCTGTATTGTTCCCTAAGATAGTATTTTTATATGATGAAAATCTTCATGGGGAAGGCAAAGTTAACTATGATGTATTTGAAGCAGGCATAGAATGTTCTAAAAAAGCAATGTACCCTGATTGGTTAAGTTTAACCGGAGAAGGTTATGTAGCTTCAATGTATAAAAAATACGGCAAAGTAGTTTCACCTATGGGTTGCAGAGCGTTCTTATCACCTTGGTTTGAAAGAGGCGGGGCTGAACCTGCAGACGAAAACGATACACCAATCTTTGTGGGACGTTTTAATATCGGTGCTATCAGCTTACATTTGCCTATGATTTATGCAAAAGCTAAAAAAGAAAGTAAAGATTTCTATGAAGTTTTAGATTACTATATGGAATTAATCAGAGGGCTTCACAAGAGAACTTATGATTATCTTGGAGAAATGAGAGCTTCGGTTAACCCTCTTGCATATTGTGAAGGTGGTTTTTTAGGCGGTCATTTGGGATTCCATGACAAGATTAAACCTTTATTGAAATCAGCAACAGCATCATTTGGTATTACAGCATTAAATGAATTGCAAGAGCTTCATAACGGCAAATCATTGGTAGAAGACGGACAATTTGCTATTGAAGTTATGGAATATATCAACAAGAAAGTTGCTCAATTCAAAAAAGAAGACGGTTATTTATACGCATTATACGGAACACCTGCGGAAAATCTTTGCGGTTTGCAGGTAAAACAATTCCGTAAAAAATATGGCGTTGTCGATAAGGTTTCCGATAAACCTTATGTATCAAACAGTTTCCATTGTCATGTTTCCGAAAAAATCACACCTATTCAAAAACAAGATTGTGAAAAACGTTTCTGGGATTTGATGAACGGCGGAAAAATTCAATATGTAAAATATCCGTTGGATTACAATACGGAAGCTGTTAAAACACTTGTCTTAAGAGCTATGGATATGGGCTTTTATGAAGGGGTAAATTTATCACTTTCATACTGCGATGATTGCGGACACGAAGAATTAAATATGGATGTATGTCCAAAATGCGGAAGCCGTAATTTAACAAAAATTGATAGGATGAACGGTTATCTTTCATATTCAAGAGTAAAAGGTGATTCAAGATTAGCGGATCACAAGATGGAAGAAATTAAAGACCGAGTCAGTATGTAATTGAAAGTTGAATAGTTTAATCGTTGAATGGTTGAAAAGTTTTAAAATAACCTTTCAACCGTTCAACTTTTAAACCTTTAAACTCATAAGAAGGAGTAATATGAATTATCACAATATAACAAAAGAGGATATGTTGAACGGAGAAGGATTAAGGGTTGTCCTTTGGGTTGCGGGCTGCAATCATCATTGTAAAGGCTGCCAGAATCCTGAAACCTGGGACGAAAACGGCGGAATACCTTTTGATAAAGAAGCAGAAGATGAGCTTTTTGAAGCGCTTGATAAACCTTATATTTCAGGGATAACATTTAGCGGCGGAGATCCTTTATTCCCCGGTAATCGCAGTGAAGTTTTCAGATTGATTAAAAAATTCAAAAAACAATTCCCTCAAAAAAATATTTGGCTTTATACGGGTTATACATGGGAGCAAATTCAACATCTTGAAGGCATAGAAGATATTGATGTTATTGCGGAAGGTGAGTTTGTAGAAGAACTGTTGGATAATAATATTCATTGGGTAGGAAGTTCTAATCAAAGAGTAATTAACGTCAAAGAAACCCTTGCAAAGTCGGGTGAATTGGTTTTGATATAAACAAAATTTAAGGTCAGGAATAAATCCTGACCTTTTTAAATTATTGTAAAACTGCTTTTTTGAAATGTTTTTTGCCTTTTCGAACAATTAAACCTTCTTTTAGTTCATCAGTTGAATATTTTTTATCCAAAGCATTAACGGTTTCATCATTTACCGTAACACCGCCTTGCTGTATTAAACGTTTGGCTTCGCCGTTGCTTTGTGCAAATCCGCATTTAACAACGAGTTGAACAATTCCGATTTGACCGTTATCAAAATCGCTTTCTGACAGTTCGGCTTTTGGCATATTTTCACTGTCACCTCCGCCTGAAAAAATTGCTCGCGCCGCATCTTGAGCTTTTTGGGCTTCCTGATTGCCATGAACAAGTGAAGTTAATTCATAGGCAAGAATTTCTTTTTTCTCATTAATACGGTTATCTTCCCAGGTTTCCATTTCTTGAATTTTTTCCATAGGAAGGAATGTAAGCATTTTTATGCATTTCATAACATCGGCATCATCAACATTTCTCCAATATTGATAGAATTCATAAGGTGATGTTTTTTCAGGGTCTAACCATACTGCACCTTTAGCGGTTTTACCCATTTTTTTGCCTTCGGAATTTAAAAGTAAAGTAATCGTCATTGCATAAGCGTCCTGCGCGGTTTTCTTTCTTATTAGTTCCGTACCTGCAAGCATATTACTCCATTGGTCATCTCCGCCAAATTGCATATTACATCCGTATTTTTCGTGAAGATAATAAAAATCATAAGCCTGCATAATCATATAGTTAAATTCTAAAAAGCTTAATCCTTTTTCCATTCTCTGTTTATAGCATTCTGCGCGAAGCATATTATTAACCGAAAAACATGCACCGACATCTCTTAATAATTCGATATAATTTAAACCTAAAAGCCAATCAGCATTGTTTACCATTATTGCGGCATTATCTCCAAATGTAATAAATCTTTCCATTTGTTTTTTAAAGCATTGGCAATTATGTTCAATGACTTCGGGTGTTAACATAGAACGCATATCGCTTCTGCCTGACGGGTCACCGATATAACCCGTGCCTCCGCCAATCAAAACAACAGGTTTATTGCCTGCATCCTGCAATCTTTTCATCAAGCAAAGAGCCATAAAATGCCCAACATGCAACGAGTCAGCCGTCGGATCAAATCCTATATAAAAACGTGCACCGCCGTTATTGATTAAATCTTTAATTTCTTTATCGTCGGTTACCTGTGCAATCAATCCGCGTGCTTGCAATTCTTCGTATATACCCATTTATTTTCTCCTTAATCCTTAATTTTATTATATTAAATACAAAAATCTTCGCAAGTTTCAGAACAAACTCAACTGTTTTTCAAAATGTTTTTTCAAAAAAGACGGTCTGTGATATTTGCAAAGTCCGTATTTATCAATAGCTGCAAGATGTTGTTCCGTCAGGTAGCCTGCGTTATTCTCCCAGCCGTACTGTGGAAATTCAATCGCTAATTCTTCCATATATCTGTCGCGTGTGACTTTTGCCAATATACTTGCGGCCGCAACTGAAGCTGATTTGCCATCACCTTTTATAATAAATTTTTGAGGATTTGTGTAATTCTTTATCAATTTATTCCCGTCTACAAGCGTCATAAAATCTTTCAATTTTGCTTCTTTTATAACGTTTTCGCAAGCAAGTTTCATTGCTTTTAGAGAAGAATTTAGAATATTAATTTTTTCAATCTCATCAACTTCAATACAAACTATCGAGTTTACACTATTTTGAAGAATTATATCATACAAATTTTCTCTGATTTTTTTAGATAATTTTTTTGAATCATTTAATTTTTGCAAATCTGTAATTAAACTTTTTGAAACTTCAGGGAAATATACACACGCAGCAAAAACTCCGCCTGCAGCCGGGCCTCTGCCGGCTTCATCCGTTCCGATTACGGTTTTATATTGTTTATCAAAATCAAACAAATTATTCATATTAATATCTCAATTGAGTTTCAATTAAAGCCATCATTTTATCATAACGCGATTTGTCATGAAGGTACCACCACCCTATTAAAGCTTCAAAAGCTGTCGCTTGGCGGTATTCTGTTTGAATGTTACGTCTTCCGACAGGTATGGGAAGATTTCTTGCACGTTTCACCAAATCCTGTTCGTCCTCTGTTAATTTATCTTCTATAAAATGTAACAGTTCAAATTGGGAATGAGTTTTTACAAGATTTGTTGTGATTTGATGAAGTTTTTTTGCATTATTAGTTTGAAGAATTGTTCTTTCACGAATAAATAATTCCCAAACCGCATCACCTAAATATGCATAATTTCTTAAATTTATTTCCTGCATAAAAAAATTTTACTACAAATATCAGGTTGTTGTATTTTCAAAATATATTCAGTAAGAAAAAATATAAATATGAGTTCAAATCTGAAAGAAATTTTGTATCTGATATTGGTATTTGTTTTTTGTTCTGCATTCTCAATTTCGGGGAAATACGATATAGATAATGCAATCTTAACCGAGCAATATTTAACAAATCACAGACAAAATATTGCAATAGTCCATAATATTCTTAATCTTGAAGATGAACAAATTTTCAAAACAGATGAAATGATGAGCAAATATGACCCAAAATATAATGACTTAACAAAACAAATTTACACCGAAACAAAAAAACTCGAAATTTTGAAAAAAAATAAATTACCTTTAAAAGAAATTTCAGCTCAAAAACATATCTTAAAAAAACTGTATTCTGAATTAAATTCGACGGTAAAAAAAGAAACATCTGAATTTATGTCCGTCTTAAATCGCAGACAGCGTGCAAAATACCGTTTGATACAACATTT
>OMVC01000071.1 GCA_900314375.1 uncultured bacterium | reverse complement strand
CGGCTTTCTTTGCTTCTTCGGCTTTCTTTGCTTCTTCGGCTTTCTTTGCTTCTTCAGCTTTCTTTGCTTCTTCGGTTTTCTTTGCTTCTTCAGCTTTACGAGTTTCAGTCCTTGTGTTGACTGTATCTTCAACATTTGTGTTTGCGGATTGTTTTTTCATATATAAATGAGCATTTACTGCTGTAGTGGCTTCAACTACGTCAGGGTCAGGTGCAAATTGCTTTATGCTCATTTTTTTCAGGAAGAGCTCCTTGATTAATCAAGTTCTCTATATAATCTGTGTATGCTTTAGAATCCATACCTTGTGTTGCGCTTACAATATCCAGTAGCTCAGGCTTTTGGTCCAGAATTCCTGCAAAACTCCTGCCGTATGCTTTTTTCTCTGTCATATCAATTTGTGATGAGAATACTTTTGATATTTCTCTATCAAAAATTAAATCATCGTTTGAGTCTCTTGCTGATAGCAAATACATTATTTGTCTGGTATCTACTTCAGCCGTTTCGCCGGAATATACTACTTTGTGTGGATGATTTGAATAATTTATATAATGCAGATACTGTAATGCATCTGTATCACCTGATTGTATTTTACGGGAGGCTTCAAGTATTGATTGCAAATTATCTTTGTTAATACCGCTTATTACTTCTCCTGTATTCCAATAAAAGTGATCTAATATATTTGAGCGAATCTCTTTTATAATAGGTATATTGTCTAGTATTATATCGATATTTTTGGTATTGAGGTGAATGATATAATCACCTATAACATCTTTATCTAGTGTTTGAATCCTTCTTTTGATAATTTCTTCATTTCCGTTTGCATTTTTAGTAACAGCTTCTTTTATTTTTTCTATGGTTTCATTATAAAATTTATCATTTGTGTTTTTGAAAGATTGTAAGCAAGGTATATTTTCAATCATCTGTTGTAGTTCCGGAGAGATAAATGTTTTCTTATCGGCAGTTCCTTGAACGTCGTGCCCCTCTTCTGCTTCAGCTTTTGCTTCTACTTCTGCTTCTGCTTTTGCCTGTGTAGTAGCTTTCTCTGTTTTAACTTCTGTTTCAGATGATACTTTCCTGTCTGAAACAACATCTTGTGCTCCTAAATCTGCTTCATCATTAACTTTTGCTCCTTGAGGGGTCAGCGGAGATTGTTTCATTTCCGCAATTTTTGCATCTAAATCTTTTAATAATTTCTTTTGTGCATCAAATTTTTTCGTTTTAGCGACAGCATCTCTTAATGATTGCAAATCTTCTAATGTTGATGCCGGATTTGCCATAACTCCTTTAGCCGAAGCAAGAGCTTGCGCATCCATACCTTTGCCAGGAACCATCATACCGATTACTTCATCAATATTTGCTTTTTGAGCTTTTAATGCATTTAATTTTTTATCAGCGAATTGAATAACCTTATCAACTTGATCAACACCTTGGATTTGCGCATGATGTCCCGCATAGCTGGCTGTAAGTTCTTCTTTAAACTGCATTATAGCTTCAGGAGTATCTAAATTGTGTGTTATATGATCATTTAGCATTACTGCATCGCTTGGAGAAAGCGGGCCTCTGGTCTCACTATGTAAAATAACGTCGGCGCGTTGTGCTACACGTTGGTTGATTTCATCAACAACAGCTTGACCTTCCGGAGTTGTTGCGATTCTTTTTCCGTCTTGAATTTCAAATCCTGAATTTTCTGCAACTGTTCTTTGGAATTCTTTGCCTTGTGCTCGACTTTGCGCACCATGGGTTGCGCCTTCCATATACAAATCTGCAGCACGCTGTGGTGTCGCGCCTTGTTGAAGTTCTGCCGTAATTTCATCAACAGCCTGTTCTAATTTTTGTGCACTGAATTTACCGCCTGAAGAACCGCCTTTTACTGCATTATCCAGTGTATTTAACCCAACTGCTGCATCAGGTGTTATAGTTGGAGTTGGGGTATGAGTTGATACATGCGCATCAGCATGTGTTGATCCCATTTTTATATGCGAAATTCTTGCCATTATTAAGCCTGATGCGAAGTCAACAAATGCGTCGGTTGAACCGTATTCCCCGCCTTCAAGTTTTGTAACTCCATAAGAGCCTGCTGCATTGATTATTTCTTCGGCAATTTCAGTAGCTAATGCTTTATCTGCAATACCAAACGCCTGCATTAATTTCGGAGCAAGTATGCTTGACGATGCACCAACGCCGGCAAATGACATATTCATTAATGCTTTTTTAGTTGTTTCTTTTACAGATTTGCCGTCACTTAAATCAACACCTGCGGTTGCGACTCCGGCATTTAGCATTTGTGAACCAATTTGAACTCCGCGATTTACTGCTTTGGCTGTTCTTGTTGCGGCGCTCGCAATGGCTTCGCCTTTTTGAAATCTACTTACTGTTGCAAAAACTTTTTCTGCTCTTGTTGCGAAATTAACCACTTTTACAGCTTTTGTTCCCCATCTTGCTGCACTTACTGCCAAACGCGCAGCGGCTACTTGTCCAAGGCCGGGAACAAATTGTAATGCGACAGTACCTGCAATTTCAAAAGCAGCTTCTGTAACCATTTCTGTAGTTTGCTGATTTTCGTTGAATTGGATAACATCTTTTACAATATCATTTGTTCCAAATGCACTTTTTGTAATCAAATCAACATCTTTTGCCATTTGCTCAAGAGTTTTACCGCCGGATGCTTTTATAAAATTTTGGCTCGCATTCGATTTTGTGTCCTGCAAAAATTGTACAAGCAATTGTTTTTTATCTTCATCAGAAAGTGTTGTTTTTCCTGATTGATTTGCGTAGTTCTGTATAATTTGATCTATTAAAGCATCATCGTATTTGAAATTGCTTTTTAATGATGCTCTTAAGCCGGAATAGGAACCTGAAGCCTTTAATGCTTTATTTGTCATTTGTATTGTTGAATTGCAGTTTTGAGCTAAATTGTATTTATCAATAGCTGTTTGCCGTGCAGCTATTTTATTCTTGTCAAAGTCAATGCCAAAAATCTCTTTATAATTTTTCTTAAATTCTGCTTCTGTTTTTGAACCTGCTAATTTTTTTACTGCGGCAGCATTTGCACCAAGTTTTTTATCCATGTCTGCAATAGTATTACAACCAAACCAACCGCAAACGGTATCTCCTACTTTTGCCGTCCAGCCTTCATTTTCTCTCGCTTGGCTGTAATCTTTTTGAGCTGTTTCATTTTCAGTTCCAAATGCTGAATTAAATTGTTCTATTGCGTCTTGTTCTGAAATCTGTCCACCGCCATTTGCTCTTGATGCGATTGCCCCGCGTAAAAAGTCAATGGCTTTTTCCATATCTTTTGGATTGGTTCTTCTTAATACCGCATTAAATTCTTTGTTTAAACTTGATTCAAAATCTTTTTTAGCCTTTTTAATATCTCCGTCAGATACTCCGGCTTCTTTAGCTGCAGCACAAAGATTATTCATAATACTCATTAATACTTGTCTTTGCTGTTTTGTGCCACCTGCGCCAATTTCGCTTGTAACAGTATCTATTATTGAAGAATCACCCTGTCTTGTTTTTTCTCTGTCATAAGCATCTAAAAATGCAACAATGTTTTTTGAATTTATATTTTTATCTAACAATTCTTGCATTTTCTTCATACTGCTCGTGCCTGAATTGTCATCAGCAATTTTATAGAATTGTTGTGCTAAATTTTCTGCATTTCTTCTTGTTTTAACATTTTCATTATATTTTTGAGCCTGTTCATATTTTTCAGGATTTTTTACATAGTCTGATTTTAAGATAACTCCATCTTGAGCAACAACTATATAATTTCCGTTTTTGTCAACACAAATAGAACGCCCCTTTTCTGCTTCGGCAACTTTTTTTAATGTAATTGTTTCATTATGTGTATTTCTGTAATGAGCTTTAACTTCGCCGGTGGCGCGTTTTGTCATTCCTAATTCTTTTAAAATTGCCTCTTCACGTTCTCTGCGTGCTTTTGCTTCGGCTCTTATTTGCTCATCTTTTTCAAATTCTGCACGTGCTTCTTGTCCTGTTTTAAGCGATTGTAATTTTTTGTTATCAGCTGCAATTTCTCCCGGAATTACTACTGTTTCACCGGGTGTAAATTTTGTTTTGCCGCCGTTTGCGGCTTTAAAATCAGCAACTGAGCAACCAAATTGATTGCAAAATTGTTGTACGCTCATTCTGTTTTGGAATGCTATTTGTATCTGTTGCCCGTTTCTTTCAAAAGCGACAGTATTACCATTCCCGTCATATATAGCTGCTGTTTGTTTACCTTTGTTATCAATTTTTGTTTGTGATAATTTGTGCCCTTCAAGATTTGAAACATTACATGTCTTTGCTCCATCCGGTTCGGTTATTGTTTCTTCTGAACCGTTATCATCATATTTGTAATCATATTTCCTGACAGCATCGTTATTGAGCTTTTCTTCTTTATGCATTAAATATTCTTTACCATTAATGGTTTCATAATTGCTTGTAGCTGTACCTTGAGAATAAGTTCTGCTTATTTGATTGCCTTCTGCATCATAATTGATTGTCTGCTCATAATTTTGAGAAGTATTATGAGTAACTTGTTGTTTTTGTACTCCGTTTTCAAAGGTTGTTGTTTGTTCAAAAGTATTTTCAGGATTTGATGAAACAATAACTTTTTTCTCCGGAATTTCGCTACCTGCTCCGTTAAGAACATAATCTGTAGTTGTAACGGTTTGGTTTGTCTTGTCATCCGTTACGTTTTTAGATATTTTGCCATCGTTATATGTTGTTGTGGAAACTGATGAGGTTTCTCCTTCATCATTTATTGTAGTTTCTACTTTTTGAGATGGTGTTGTGCCATCTTGTTCATAATTAGTCAATGTTGTTAGCTTTTTATCTGCAGATACAACTGTTTCTTGAGTTTTGACACCTTCTTTTGTATATGATGTCTTAACTTCTTGATTGTCTGCATCTGTTTTATCTGTCTCATAGGACCCATCTGCATTAATAGTCTTTGTTCCGTTATTATCCCCGTAATTTATTGTAACTTTCTTATCAGCCCCTTCGCCTGAAGTAATTGCACTTTCGATTTCATCAGCTTTTATACCGTATCTGTTTAAGAATTCAATAACGTCCTTATTCTTTAAATTTAAATTATGTTCTTTTAAAAACTTTTTAACTTCCGAACGGGATAATTTGTCATTACCGTTTTTATCCGCACCGGTTAATGCATTTAATTCTTCAGCATCAATAACCCCATTATGATCCAAATCCAATTTATCAAAAATTGACTTGTCAGCATCGCTCATACCCTTTGATTTTTCAATGACCTGGGCATTTTGCAAGTTTTGTAACTGTACCTTTCTTCTGCTTACTTTACCGACGTCCATATATTTCCCTTATTCATGTATTAATACATGGTATTTATCGGAATTTTTCGAAGCAAACTTTAAAATAATTCAAATATTATAAAATTTTTGTTACATTATTTAACCAAAAAGCAAGTCTTAAATATTAAGACTTGCCCAAATTTATCAATTTATAGTTCCTATGCCATATACTTATCTAAATTTACTATCCCATATAAAGCAGAACTTGAAGCATCATAAGTCCTCGATTTGACAGCATTACCGGAATTGCCGCTTATTGTTTCTATTTTGCCGTCATGAACACTTGTAACAATTGCAACGTGGTGTTTGCTTACGCCCTTACCTGCCATTATTAATATATCCCCAGGTTTGATATTTTCTTGTGCCCAAGCACTACGAGAAGAAGAAGGGAAGGTATGATAACAACCTAATTCTCTTGCTTTATCTTTCAGAACTATAGGTGAAGATGTATTCAATACAGAAGGGAATTTTGACCCCATTGTTTGTTTATAGATGCTTACCGCAAAATCGCAGCACCAGCCCCAATTTGTTTTTACGCTTCCGTCAGGATTTTTTGGTGAGAATAGTCGATTGCCTTCATAATCACTTTTTACCCAAGTATAGCCCTGTGCTTTGCTTACAATTGAGCTTTTCAATGATGTAGCTCCTGAGCCGGTTCTTACGAAACTGTCACCTGTCGATGTTTGTGCTTGCGGTTGTGCTTTTGTTGTACTGAACAATGGCGGAAAATTAAATGTAGGCATCTGTAATGCCGGCATAGAAAATACAGGTAACCCCACCGTAGTAAAATTAAAGTTCAAAAAAGGGTTGAAAGCACACATATTATAACTAAACATATTCGAAGAAGTGTCGCAACCAAACGGGTTGAATGCAACCAAAGAGCCATTATTTAATCCCCAATTTAAACTCATAATTTTCTCCTATGTATATATAAAGTATATTTTTAATACATAATTGATTAATGGTTTATAATTTATTAAGGAATATTACGAAATTATATTTAGAATTAAATTTAATAACTTGGTCTGCGCATTAGTTCTGACAAACGCAATTCTTGGGGTTTATGTTTTTTTGTTCTTCCGGTGTTTGAATGTCTTAATTCTGTATCGCGTTGCTTATATTCAGTCAAACCGACTTTAAAACTTTCATTTTCTTTGCCCATAAATATTTCTTGTAATATTGATATTATATCGCCCATAATTTTTCTCCTAAAATTATAATAAATTAACTACAAATATCAGATAACATATATTTAAATGATTTTTTAAATCAAATTTATATTCTTTATGCTATATTTTTATTATGAAATTGGCAGGTGCAAAATTTGAATAATACTTATTATGAAACTTTAGATGAAAATTTTGAACAAGCTTTGAAATTTTACGAAACAAATTATACCCACGAACAACTTATTGAAATGTTGAATGCGGGTAACATTGTGCAAAAACAAATCGCAGCATTAAGACTTGATACTATAACTTCAAAAACTGATGCTCGAATTTTAACCGAAAATTTGACGGGACAAGACGGGAAAATCCGAGAAGCGGTATCTTTAAGGTTAAAAGAATTTATGGCTGATTCCGTCCTTATAAATTATTTTAAAAACTCTGATTGCTATAAAAAATTTTTGGATGCAATTATTGATATTAACGGGAATATATGCAGAAACATTATTTCTGCCGTATCAAATTTAAAAAATGACGAAAATTTTTGTTCAATTTTTTGTCCAAAATTATTAAATTTAACATCTGAACTCACAGATAAGGTTTCTCAATTTGATTTTTCTGACGGTAAATACAAAGTCAACAAAGAAGCGTTTAAATTATACTGGTGTTTAGAAACAATTTATGTATTTTTTGACAGTTTTAACATTGAAGAATTAAAACCAATTTTAATGAAGACAAAAAATATCGGCGAATATACAATAAGAGAAAAAACTGCAAAAATTTTAACAAATTACTTTGAAGATAAAGACCTATCCCAAATAAAAGAAGAATTGAAAAATGATTCAAATTATTATGTGCGAAGATTTTAGCATTTATTATTCCTGCATGTAAACTTCACCGATAGTATCTATTGCTTCAACTTTAATATCAGTTATTAATTCGGAATATGAGATTACAACAATTGTCGGGATATGGCGTTCAAGTAATTGATACAATGGCAACCTAATTCGTGGAGAACACAAAACAACAGGCTGTCTTCCGCATGTTTGATGCGCACGCATTAAAGTTGTCGCAGTTGTCTCGATTAATTCTTGAACCTGAACAGGATTTAGTAAAAACATTGTTCCCAATTCTGTTCTTTGGCAGCTATCATCTAACACTTTTTCCCATTCAGGAGATAGGGTCAATGCATATAAAACCTTATCCTCCTGAACATTTGACAAACAAATTTGACGCCCTAAAGCCGCTCTTAATCTTTCCGATAAGATATCCGGCTCTTTTGAAAATCTCGCATAGTCACACAATCTTTCAAACACAAAAATAATGTCTTTTATTGAAACTTTTTCTCGAATTAAGTTAACAAATATTTTTCTCAAATCACTTGTTGAAATGATAGTCGGAACAAGGTCATTAACCAAAGTAGGGTCTTGGGAACGAACGAGTTCCATAAGTTTAAGTACATCTGTTTTCGTCATTACTTCATCAACATGTTTTCTTACACATTCCTGAAGATGTGTTACAATAACATCCGTTGCATCAACAGCCGTAACAAGGCGGGCTGATTTTGCATCATCCTGATTTATCCAATAAGCTTGAGTTTGATATGTCGGGTCAATACCAATAATCGCATCATCAGGAACTTCTTTTTTCATAGAATCCCATTGGTCGGCAATGACCATATATTTACCAGGATAAACATAACCCGTAGCAACAGTATTACCGCGAATAAGTATCATATATTCATTTGCATCCAATGCTGACGAATCCATAATACGAATATTCGGAAGAATATAACCTAATTCATCAGTTACCCTTTGACGAAGGGCTGCAATTTTAGCAAGCAGTTGACCTTCCTGATCAGGGTCTGCAATGACCAACAAATTAGAACCGACTTGCAAACTCAAAATATCAACACCCAAACGTTCATACATCCTATTCGGGTTAACAAGGTCTTGCATATTCTGTTTAACATTTTCCAATTGTCCTAGTTGTGATTGAACATCGGCATTTATTAATACTTGGAATCCTGCTACAAAAATTATAACTGCAAAAACCAAGAACGGAACACTCGGTAGTCCTGTGCCGTCCCAAAACCATGTTTTTCCTGTTAGACCAAGGAAAAATAAGAAAATTGAAGCAAAAAATAACGCGTAAGGTTTACTTGTAATTTGAGCCGTAACATCAGCACCCAATGACGAACTTTTTGCAGATGCACGAGTCATAAATACACCTGCGGCAATTGACATCAATAAAGACGGAACTTGAGAACATAGACCGTCACCGATAGTTAATTGAGTATATTTGCCAACAGCATCAGCAATTGGCATTTGTTCCATCAAACATCCGATTGCCAAACCGCCGATAATGTTAACAAGAGTAATAATGATACCTGCTATAGTGTCCCCTTTTACGAACTTCATAGCACCATCCATTGAACCCATTAAGTTTGACTCTCTTGATAAATCTTCACGTTTTCTGGTTGCTTCTTCAGGAGAAATTAAACCTGCATTGAAATCGGCATCAATTGTCATTTGTTTACCGGGCATAGCGTCTAACGCAAAACGTGCGGAAACTTCAGCGATACGTTCCGCACCCTTTGTGATAACCATAAACTGAACGATAGTGATAATTAAGAAAATTACACCACCTACAATCATATTTCCGCCCGTAAC
>OMVC01000161.1 GCA_900314375.1 uncultured bacterium | reverse complement strand
GAAGATGAAGTTGACGACGAAGTTGAAGTCGCATTTTGAGTTGTAGTTTGAGTAGAACTTGATGCGGGAGCCGATTTCTGCTCTGTTTTTACTTCTGTCTTGGTTGTTGTATTTTGTTCTGTTGTTGTCGTTTTGTTTGCAGGAGTAGTTTCAATTTTTTTCTGCGAATTGATTGCTGCGTTTTTCAACAGATTACCTAAATTGGTTGCTGTTTGTTTTGCATTATTTTTTGCATTTTCAAGTTCAGTTTTAGTTTGTTGAATGGATTTTTTCGCATTTTCAACTTCTTGTTTTTTCGTATTAACAATATTTGTTATATTTGTTTTCATATTTTCTGCTTTTGTTTGTGCATCTTTAATTGAGTTTTCGATATTTTTTTCGACGGCTTCTTTTGCATTTTTCAAATCCTCTTTGATATTCATTTGGGTCGTATCGCATTTTGAAAGCCATTTGAAACTTTTTACCGATGTTGATTTTTCAATCGAACCGTTAAAAAGGACTTTAAAATCTTTATAATACTTACTTCCGTTTGTTAACGGCGGAATAAGTTCTGTCTTTTCCGTTTCTGGATTTGATGTTAATAATTTTAAGTATTGTGCCGTAGCCGGTCCAAAATTAGGAATATATGATAATAACTTTTCCGCTGACAATTGACCTATCGGTCCTAAATATGAAACAATTTTCGAATCTAATCTGCCTAAAATATTAAGATGTGCCGTATTTGGTAAAATATAATATGTTCCTGTTACATAATATGACATCAAAGGACCTTCTACTTTTACGGGTGACAAACTTGCGTTTCCGTTTGATAAATTGAGTTTCCCCGATATGGTTTTAAATTTATCGGTTTCTTGCAGGGCTGATAATGTTGCCAATTGAGAGATGGCGGATTTTAATAATGAATTAGAAGTGATATTTTGTGCTCTTACTATATTTTCAAGTTTACCAATACTTACAAATCTGCCGTTATCAATGTTGAAATTGATATCCCCTTTCATTGTGTTGATAATTTCTTTATCCGTAACACCGTGAGCGCTCAATTTTGTATCAAAATTAAGCGTTCCTGTCAATGCTCTTGGTATTTTGACTGCTCCATAGACTGCATCCATTGAATTCAGACCTTTGCCTGTTAAGTCAACAACCATAGCAAATTTTGGAATGTTGTATGAAACTTTTCCGCTGACTTTGCCTGAAAAGGCGTCTGCTGTTATTTTATCCAAATAGAAATCCGTAAAATTATTTAGCGAGAAATCTGAAGAAAGATTTGTCCCGACTATTCCGTCAAAATGCATTTTTTGTGCGGTTGCATTCCCGCAAATGCCGTTGCCGTTAAGGTGAGCAACAAGATTGGTTATGGCAAAATTCATATCCTTAATTGATAAATCCGCGATATTTACTTTCCCTTTTAATTTGGGCGCCAAAGGTTCGCCCGTAATTACGACTTCTCCGTTTGCCGTAATATTTGAATTTTTCATACCCCAAATAGTAAATGATACATCCTTCGGAATTGAAACATTTATGTTTAATTTAGGAGATGAAAGATTGTTTATTCCGCCGCCAAAAGTAGCTATTTGGTTTGTATTTGCAAAAACTCCGGAATTGGATAATTTGACGTTATTGTTTGCAATTTTCATTTCCGCGTGAACTTTTGTATTTTTATTTCTTAATAAATTTACATCTGCAAATTGGATATAATTTTGCGGTGTTGCATCCAAATCGAATACGACATGTTGTTCTTTTTGATTTCCTGTTGCAGTTAATTTTATCGGCATAGAACCGATATGCGGAAACATCCAATGCATTTCTTTTGGAATAAATGCCATGACATCTTTGGCCGATAAATTGCCTTGTGCTTTTATATTCATATTCAATTTGTCTGTCAAATAATCCTTAACCGAACCTGTTACATCAACCCTTGAATTATTGATTAAAACATAAGAATTCTTTATAATAATATCCTTTGTATCGGCAATAACTTTAGCTTTTGGAACAGAAATTGATGCCTGTGGATTTTTGATTGCTAATGAATTTATATCAATATCACCGCTCATATCGTCTTGTGATAATAGTAATTTGACCAGCGCATTTGATAATAAAACCCTGAAGCCTGTCGGCTTGTTATAGATATCAATACTGTCAGCATTTACAGTAACATCTGGTTTTATTTCGTTCAATTTTCCTTTAATTAATGCATTTACTGATATTGTACCATTATTTATGTTATTTTCTTTTAATATGGAAATTTGCCCCAAGGCACCTAATAAACCTTTTACAGGCAATTTATTTGCCGTCAATTTTAGATCCGCAACCGCATCCTGTGAGATTGTCCCGTTTAAATTTAACGGTTGATTGTATATTGAAAATCCTGCTTTTTTTATGTTGATATTATTGTCTTTGCAATCAATATCGGCGCTAATATTATCAACAACGATATTATATAAACCGTAAACCAATTTGGACGGCGCAATTTTCAAGTAGCCGTTTGAAGTTACGGTTTTTAAATCGGTTTTTATATTGAAATTTGCATCAAATTGACCTGTTGCTGTAATCGTTTCCAAATCTTTTTTACCGATTGTTTGAGCAACGCTGTCGGCTAATCTGATAATATTATTAAATTTTGCATTTGATTTTAAGACTAAATCAATATTTTTGTTATTTCCTGAAGTGATTGAACCTGTTAATACGGTTTTTTCGTCTTTTTCATTTGAAGTAAAAAATTCCGATTCGAAATCTGTTTTCTCACCTTTAAAAATCATTTTCAAAAAGCTGTCAGGTAACTGCTTTCCGCCAACTGCGATACTCAAACCGTTTACTTCTATATAACCCTTTTGAACAGGCGCTTTTACCGTGCCTGATGTTTGAATGTTTGCGCTAATGTCAGCCTTTAAGTGATTTTTATTAATGGTTTTGAATGCATCTATTATTGTAAAAGGGGTTGAATTCGAATTAGCTTTTGTCGGCATATTTTGAGGTGCAACCGTTATTTCGCCATTATCTTCAACCGTTATATCTTTTGGAAAAACCA
The DNA here is from genome assembly GCA_900314375.1 of uncultured bacterium. Classification (GTDB taxonomy): domain Bacteria; phylum Cyanobacteriota; class Vampirovibrionia; order Gastranaerophilales; family Gastranaerophilaceae; genus Zag111. Next base: position 2,175 of record OMVC01000161.1, on the reverse strand, counting down.
AATCATCCAATTGTAAATTAGGCATGATTTTATTAAAAATTTTAATGTCGTAATTTGAAACAACTCTATCTTCAAAAGTAATCTTACCGTTTGTAGAGATTTTGATTTTTTTATCCAAAATAAAATCGGTAATTTTAAAACTTTGACCTGTAATCGAATATTCTTTTTTGTCTTGAGCATCAATAAAAGCCAGCTTATAATTATCGATTATAATATTTGGCAATTTATTTGAAAGTTTTAAACCAAACGGCAAAGATTTCATAGGTTCTGAAGGTTCTTCACTTTTTGGGATGTAGTCCAAAATCTCGCAGGTGCCATCTTTTTTGATGACAACATTCGCTGATAAATTGTCAGCGCTGATTTTGCCTAATTGAACTTTTTTAAAAATTAATGCAATTAAAGATATATCCGCATTAACGTTCTTTGCATCAATAATTTTTATATTACTATTCGGAGCAGAGAGTGAAAAATCTTTAATTTTCAATCCGGCATCAAATTTGTATGAAGTAGTAAACCCTATCCCGTCCAAATTTGCTTCTAACCCTGTTGTATCTTTAATAATTTTTTCAATATCATCATTATATGAATTTGCAATTGGCGAAATTATATAAGGCAATACAAGAAATAATCCGTATAAGCCGATTAATAATCCGCCAAAAATTATTGAGATTTTTTTAATATTTAATTTCATATCCCCGTCTCCTATGTTTTATACCAATAATTTTAGCATAAAATTTGTCAATTATCAGTTGTTTAGATAATATTATGTATAAATTTTAGCCGACTATCTACTCCAAATGAACGAGATTTGCGAAATAATATTAAAGACCAAAAATTTACGTCCGACATGACATGTAAATATCAGATTATTGGAGCTCGAAATGTCAGAACAACTACTAATGCCTATGATTGGCGCAGCAAACGAGATAAACAGCCAAAAGGCACAAGATTATTTAGAAAAAGCCAGATTAGCACATGAAAAATATCTTCTCGGTAAAAGCAATATAGATTTGCAGGAAGCTATTGACTATTATATTGATGCTGTTAAATATGATCCGACAATATCGGAAACTTATTATCGTTTGGCATCTTTAATGTGGGAACAAGGACAAATAAGCTTAAATAGTGCAATAGAACAATGTCAAACCGCGATATCGGTTGCTCCGACAAACACTAATGCACATTTATACACGGGCTATTTCATGCAGCTGGCTCAAGACTATAAAGGTGCAGAAAAAGAATTCCAATCCGCAATAAAATTGAGCGGAATAAATTCCGGACGCTCAAGAATGATTATGTCCCAATCGCTTTTAAACAAAATTAATAGCCAAAAAGTTGATTTTGCTGATTATATGAAGTTTATCTATTACTTCTTATCAGGAAGTGTTATGCTTGCGTGGGATACTACAACCATAAAAATGTTTTACAAAAACATGTCAAAAGACATGACAGTTTTTTCATATAACACTGTCGGAAGATTTATGGAAGAATTTAAAATGTATTCTTCTGCCCAAAAAATCTATCAAAGAGCCGTTGAAAAAACGCACAATAAAGAACTGTTCTACACAAAGTTAGGAGATTTATCTTATAAGTCAAACAATATTGAAGCGACTGCGGAAAATTACAGAAAAGTTCTTGAACTAAATCCGCTTAATCGTTCGGTTTTAGTTAAATTGGCAACTGTATTACAAAATTATTTCCCTGAACATACAGACGAAGCTATTGACTGCTACGAAAGGCTTTTAGAATTTGATATTGATACGGCGCAAATATATTATGAACTCGGACATTTGTATATGCAAAAAGAAGATAAATTAAATTCTGTGAGTGCATTCAAGCTTGCCCTTGAAAGAGAACCTGAAAACCCGTTCTATAACAATTCATTAGGCTATGCTTACGCAAAAGCGGAATTATATGACGATGCAATAGAACATTATCAAAAAGCTATTGCGCTAAATCCTGATTCGGAATGGACATCTATTGTATGCCAAGCATTGGGAGCGATTTATGCAGGTTCTAAAGGCAATATTGAAGCTGCAATTTCCACATATCAAGCAGGTATCATTTTAGATCCTAAAAATTATGATTTATATATTGCGTTAGGGGATATTTACATGGCAGATTATGACTTGGACAAGGCTATTCATTCATACTGTGATGCGGTTACACTTGATC
>OMVC01000159.1 GCA_900314375.1 uncultured bacterium | reverse complement strand
CGGATCCTCCAACAGATCCACCAACGGACCCTCCAACAGATCCACCAACGGATCCACCAACGGACCCACCAACTGATCCGCCAACAGATCCACCAACGGATCCTCCAACAGATCCGCCAACGGATCCACCAACGGACCCACCAACGGACCCTCCAACGGAACCGCCAACGGATCCACCAACGGAACCTCCAACAGATCCACCAACGGAACCTCCAACGGATCCTCCAACAGATCCACCAACTGATCCTCCAACGGATCCTCCTACAGATCCACCAACGGAACCACCAACAGATCCACCAACGGAACCGCCAACGGATCCACCAACGGAACCTCCAACGGATCCGCCAACAGATCCGCCAACGGACCCTCCAACGGATCCACCAACGGATCCGCCAACGGATCCACCAACTGATCCGCCAACAGATCCACCAACGGACCCACCAACGGAACCGCCAACGGATCCACCAACGGACCCACCAACGGACCCTCCAACGGAACCGCCAACGGATCCTCCAACAGATCCACCAACTGATCCGCCAACGGACCCTCCAACGGATCCGCCAACAGATCCACCAACGGATCCTCCAACGGAACCGCCAACAGATCCACCAACGGACCCTCCAACGGATCCACCAACGGACCCTCCAACGGATCCACCAACGGAACCGCCAACGGATCCTCCAACGGATCCTCCAACAGATCCACCAACGGATCCTCCAACGGATCCTCCAACGGATCCTCCAACAGATCCGCCAACGGATCCTCCAACAGATCCACCAACGGATCCGCCAACGGAACCTCCAGTGGAACCGGAACCGGATGATCCTACAGACCCATCAATAAGCAGTGATGCTGACGGTAAAGCACTTTATAACAGAAAAATTGATGATAATAGCATAGAATCAATTGATAAACGACAATTCATGAGATTTAACATCAAAGAAAGCAATTTACCGGTAATGATGGAAAGAAATGACAATGGAATAAATGCCCTAATCGACGTATCCAGAGGCGGTGTCGCGTTAATGCATAACAACACACTAAAAGCCGGAGATGTTGTACCGGTACACCTGATATACGGAGATCTGGACATAAAAGCTGACGTAAAAGTTGTTACTGCAACTAACGCAAGGGCCGGGGCTAAATTCATTAACCTCAATCCTTCAACAGCAAACCAATTGTTATACTTGAGTGTACTTCTTGATGAAAGAACTCAAAATATAACATTCAATAAATAATCATTTATTGGCAAACGAAAAGTCCTACAAATAACTTTGTAGGACTTTTTGCATGCAAAATATATAGTAGGATAGTTTCCTTATTTTAAATTATGTGCTAAACTATCAATATATAAATGTTTAGATAAGAGGTAAATATGAACAAAAAATTAAATACAATAATTATAGCAATAACTCTATGCTTTGCAGGAACAATAATAGGTCACAATTGTTTTGCTGCAACCTCAACCATTTCAAAACCTGTATCATCACCTGCAATACAATATACACAAGTAGGAGCATTGGACGTTGTCGCTTCTCCTAATAAATATATGAATAAATACATTAAAATTAAAGGTAAATTCGATAAATTTTCAACATTAGGCTTGGACTATCCTGCAGCAATGCGTGCCTCCGATAAGTATATTACATTTTTAATACAAAGACCGGATGTTCAAAATCACAATATACCATTATCCGAAATGAAAATTTTTCTAAAAAAAGAAATTGCTGAAAAACATATAGATTTAGATGCCGGTGACGAAGTAGAATTTTGTGGCCGCATATTTTCTTCCGCATTAGGCGATGCCTGGATGGATGTTGATTCATTCAAAGTTTTAACAAAGAAAAATCCACCTAAAAAAGAAGAAAAAGTTATTGAATAATTAATGAAATCATAAGGAATAAGATGGAAGTTAAACAAAATAAAACCTATTTAACAATACACGGACATTTCTATCAACCGCCAAGAGAAAATCCTTGGTTGGAAGCTATTGAATTGCAAGAAAGTGCTTTACCTTGCCACGACTGGAATGAAAGAGTTTGTGTAGAATGTTATACTCCCAATTCCGTATCGAGAATTGTAGACAGTAGAAACAATATCCTTGATATTGTTAACAACTATGCTTATATGAGCTTTAATTTCGGACCGACATTATTATCTTGGATGGAAATATATGCTCCGCTTACATACGAAAGAATAATAAAAGCTGACATTGACAGCATATCTGCTCATAACGGACATGGTAATGCTATTGCGCAAGTTTATAACCATATCATTATGCCATTAGCAAATTATAGAGATAAAGAAACACAAGTAAAATGGGGAATTAGAGATTTTGAATACCGATTTGGCAGAAAACCTGAAGGAATGTGGCTTGCAGAAACAGCAGTTGACGATGAAACCTTAAAAGTCCTTATTGATAACGGAATAAAATTTACAATACTTTCTCCATATCAAGCCCTAAGGGTTAGAGAAAAAGGCGAAAAAGACTGGCAAGACGTTAGTTGGGGAAACATTGATCCTGCACGTTCTTACAAATATACTTTAAAATCTGATCCTTCAAAAACTATAAATTTATTCTTCTACGACGGAGCAATATCTCGTTCTGTTGCGTTTGATGAACTGCTAAAAGACGGGAACAAGTTTATTAAACGTTTGAAAGAAGGTGTTTCTGAAACAAGAGATTATCCGCAGTTGGTTAATATCGCAACAGACGGCGAAAGTTACGGGCACCATACAAAATTCGGTGATATGGCTTTATCTTATGTATTGAAACTTAAAGCGGCAGACGAAGGTTTTGTTATAACAAATTATGCGCAATATCTTGAAGAATGTGAAAGCAATTACGAAGCCGACATAAAACAAGCCTCGTCTTGGAGCTGCTTCCACGGAGTCGGCAGATGGAAAGAAGATTGCGGATGTTCTACAGGTGGTCAACCGGGCTGGAATCAAAAATGGAGAAAACCATTAAGAGATGCTCTTGATTATCTGCGTGACAAACTTGCAGAATTATTTGAAAAAGAAGGACGTAACTATTTTAATGCTGATGTTTGGGAAATCCGAAATAAATATATAGATGTAATACTTAACAGAAATTATAAAACTATTAAAAATTTCCAAAAAAATAATTTTTTACAGGAACTTGATGAAACCGAAAAAGTTCGTGCAATGGAACTGCTGGAAATGGAGCGTCAAACGATGCTTATGTATACAAGCTGCGGTTGGTTCTTTAATGAATTATCAGGTATTGAAACTGTCCAAATAATGAAATATGCGGCAAGAGCAATGCAGTTGGCTGCAAACTTTACATCAGAAAACTACGAAGAAAACTTTTTAAATATTTTGGATAATGCAAAAAGTAATATTAAAGAATTTGGTTCAGGCAAAGATATTTACGAAAGATGGGTTAAACCTTCAGTTGTTTCGTTAAAAGAAGTTGCCTGCCTATGGGCAATATCTTCACTTTATCAAGAATTTGAAGAAGAAGAAGATGTATATTGCTATAGCGTAAAAAGAAACAACTACCAGATGGTGGAAAAAGGGAATTCCCATTTTATTATCGGAAATATAGAAGTTACATCTAAAATAACACTTCAACGCTCAAATCTTGTATTTGCTCTTATGCAATTTTCCGATGGGGATTTCCACTGTGCTATTAAAGAGTTTTCTAATCATGAAGAATACAATGATTTAAAAAACACACTTATAAAAACTTTTGCCCTTCTTCCACAAACTGAAATAATACGGGCTTTAGATGAAAAATTCGGCAAAGAATACTTTACATTAAAGGATATATTTATTGAAGAAAGAAAGAAAATTTTACAAATTCTTCTAAAAGACCAGTTGAAAAAATTTGCTAACAGATACGAAGAAATGTATGATCAAGGCAAAAGTTCAATATATCACATGCAAAGTTTAGGATTAGAAGTTCCTGACGAATTCAAAATATCAGCAGGGTACACTTTAACCAGAAGATACAATGATTTATTAAAAGACTCAAACGGATTTGTTGATGAATCAATTATTCAACAAATTATGGCTATAAATATAGAAGCAAAACGCATTGGAATAGAAATAGATCGTTCTGCATCGAACAAAAATTTTGGCAGAAGATTGATTACAAACTTAAACAGATTAACAAAAAGCTTTGAATATCAACAAGCCGAAGCTATTTCTGACCTGTTTGATATTATAGAAAAGTTAGAATTGCAAATTGATTTAACCGAAGCTCAAAATATATATTATAATAAAATATATCACCGTATCGGAGACATTATAGAAAACAATAAAGATGAACAAAGAGATAAAGATATTAAATTTATAAATATATTATTACAGATAGGTGAATTATTACATATCAATGTTGATTTCTATAGAATGAAATTAGATAAAATATTAAGCTTGAAATAAAAAAAAAATAACGGTTTAATAAACCGTTATTTTTTTTTATAATCTTGTAGGTTTACAAAAATATGGATTATTTTGCAATTTTGCCCATTGTATGTAGGCTTTATTACCCTTTATAATTGTTGTTCCCCCGCGTACATAAGTAACCTCTCCTGTTTTAGGATTTGTTTTAGCTTCAAACAGTTGAAGATTATACTTTTCAGGCGTCCTTGAACGGCTTTTCATTGCTGTATATAAATCATCAACTTGAGCATCAGAGAATGAACAATCTAATTGGTATTTCCCATCTTTTGAAGATATTACTTCCTGATACTGACAAAAGCCATTTCGCCAACCGATAATCCTTCTTTTAGTTGTAAAAGTTTCATCATCATAATTTGAAGTCACAGTTTCTTCATAAGCATCACAATCACGCATATTCTTTATAAATTTCCTTGAAAATTTCGAATATTCAGAAGCTATCGCAGTCGTAAATAATGCCGCAACTAAAAACACAATTGAAGTAGTTACTAACTTTCTCATACTTTCACCTCCACTATATATATTATACTTATAAATTTGTATAATGGCAAAAATTTAAACTTTTTGTTAAAATCTCATGTTTTTGTAGGATTTAAAAATTATAAAAAGTGCTATTATAACAATATACTCCTTAGAGACTAAGATACACATATCCCTAATCAACAGCTATACACCAAAAAGTGCATAGCTTTTTTTTATTACATTCTTTCAGGAGCACTTACAGCGAGTATTCTTAAAGCATTTGCCAATACAGTTTTAAAAGCATAAACAATTGCTAACCTTGCAGATGTTAAAGACTTATCATCAGTTATAACCCTTGTTGAATTATAGAATGAATGAAATTCAGCAGCCAAATCCTGTACATAACGACAAATTGTATATACCTGTCTGTCACGAGCCGAAGTGACGATTAAATGTTTAAATTCTTCAAGCTTTAATATTATTTTTCGCGCTTCTTTTAGCGTTAATTTAACAATATCTTGATTGAAATTATTTAATAATGAATTAAAATCGCTTTCAGACATGACAGCTTTTATTGTTACACCACTTTGGGTATCAATTCTATCGTTTATAGCATTTCTAATAATTGAACACGCTCTTGCGTGAGCATATTGTACATAAAATACGGGATTTTCATCAGAAGATTTTTTAGCTAATTCAATATCAAAATCCAATGTAGTATCAATATTTCTCATAGACATCCAAAATCTTGTTGCATCAACCCCGACTTCATCAACTAAATCCTCTAATGTAACCATGTTCTTACGTTTTCCCATACGAACTTCGTTACCGTCTATTACAAGATTAACAAGCTGACCTAACAAAACTTCAAGTTTATTAGGGTCATATCCTAAAGCCTCTAATGAAGCTTTAACTCTCGGAATGTACCCATGGTGATCTGCACCCCAAATATCAATCATTCGGTCAAAACCACGTTCCAATTTATCTGCGTGATATGCAATATCCGCAGTTAAATATGTATTAGAACCATCGACTTTTTTAATAACTCTATCTTGATCATCCCCATAATCGGAAGACCTAAACCAAGTAGCTCCGTCTTTTTCATAAATTTTACCCGATTGAGTTAATTTATCGACATAATATTTTACTTTACCTGAATTGTGTAATGTTAATTCGGAATAAAAATTGTCAAACTCAACGTGAAGTTTATCTAATAAATCACGTTGTACTCTTTCTTCGTACTCTTTTGCAAAATCACAAAAAGTAGAAAGCTCAATTTTATCTATGTTTTCAAGAGTCGTATCAGGGTATTTTTGTAAAAATGCTTGTGCGACAGGAATTAAATAATCTCCCGGATAGTAATTTTTTCTTTCTTCTTCGTTTGTCGGGAAATCAATATCATCACCCAATTCTTGTTTCACTCTTATTATTAATGAGCGCCCTAGTTTTTGAATTTGTGAACCTGCATCATTTATGTAAAATTCCTGATAAACATCATGACCGTAGAATTTTAACAAATTAGCCAAAGCACTGCCCATTGCAGCCCATCTGCCATGTCCTATATGGAACGGTCCTGTAGGATTTGCAGAAATATATTCCAATATTATTTTTTCGGTTTCAACATTTTCAGGGCGACCAAAATTTGATTTTTTATCAATAATTTCTTTGATTAAATTTATTAATAGAGTTTCACCGGCCTTGAAATTTATAAACCCGGCAACAACAGTGTATTCATTATCTTCCTTATCTATAAATTCTAAAATAGCATTTGCAATCATAGGCGGAGCTATTTTTGCACTACGAGCAAGCGAGGACACATTTATCGCAAAATCACCAAATTCAGGATTTTTAGGTTTTTCAACAATTAATGAACCTTTTTTATATTCGCTCATTTGACCTAATTTATTTGCTTCAATTGCTTTAAATAGTGCTTTTTCAACTTTATTTAAAAAATAATCTCTTAACATAATCTTCCTCATAAATTTTTCATTATGCATATTATTATAATACAAAAAAGACGGGATTTAAAATCCCGTCTTTTATTTTAAATATCTGTTGTTACAACTATTCTTACTCTCTTATCTTTTGAGATATCGTAATACCGCTTTAGGACTTTTTTATTACCATTCTGATATTTGACAACATCATTACTACCGTCCATTCTTGATGTGAAATTATTTACTTTAGTTTTAATCGGAGCTAAAGTCGGAGATGGCGGTTTTATGATAGTCATGGTATTTCCTTTTACCTTTGCTTCAACAGGAGTAGAAGTATAATGCTTTATGACTTTTATATTACCTGTATTATTATTCTTTTCTTGGGCTTTTGTTTGCGGTTTTTTGCTGCCGCCAAATGTCCATCTGAAACCGCCTTCCAATACTATACCCGTTCTGCCGCCGTTTCTTAACATTGTTTGGAAGAAAGCAGTAAACCTGTCACTCCAAGATTTCTGCAAACCAACACCGTATTGAACATAAGGTTTTACACTCAATTCAGGCAATCTTGAATCTGCTGCCTTGAATTTCGTTCTGCCCATTATATTCCACATCATATCGACTCCCGCATAAGGCTGCCAGCCGTTCTTCAAATTTCCGATGAATTTTATCCCCGGAGCTATTTGTATCGTACTTAACGGATCCGAATCTATATTTACCCCTGCAGAATTCTTGTAATCAAAATTGTTTACAAACGTATAACCCAAATACAATGATGGCTGAATTATAAATTTGCCGTCTGCAAGTTCTATATTATAACCCGTTTTATTAGCAATACCTGCTGTCAGCATTGTAAAATGATCCGTACCGAACGGTGTATGAGCTTCACCCGCACTTGCTCCTGCCGATAATGTCAAACCGGTAAAGAAATTGCCGTGATACAAAGTCCCCGTTACACCTAACGTTCCGCCCTGCTGGTTCATGCTTATTCCGTTATATGATTGGTGCGAACCGTTATAACCTACAAATGCGGAAATTACTCCTTTATATCCGTGACCTAAATTGACAAGATCTGTATCGCCGCCGTATAATGTTCCATAAGCGGTATTTGATACTCCAACTCCGCCTTTTAAATTAACCTTTTCAAATGTTGTATAAGGTTTTACCCACATTGCTTGCGAAGTTTCAGGCAATGAACTTCTTACATAAGTCGGATAAGGATGAAGATCAGATGATGCATATTTGTTTCTGTCCTCTGATGCTATTCTTGCATTTGAACTGTATTTCATATATCTGTTCATATGGAAGAAACTGTCTTGCAATGTTTGTGATTGAGTAATCTGACCGCCTATCAATGTCGCAACAGGACTTGCTAATATCGCAGGGTTGAAATCATTTGCACTGTTACCGGTTCCTGCATAAGTCAAATAATTATCTTCAACACGACCTGCCAATCGTCTGATCGGAGTCATTATCGTTGGTAATTTTTGATTCTTTACGTTCAAATGGTTCTTATCTACTTTTGTCGTATCACCTAAATAAACTCTGATACTGTCTTTTAAAGTATTTCCTTTTACCTGAACTTTGTCAATATTTAATTTGCCGTTACCTGTAAAGTTTGCTATAAACTTATCACTTGTTAAATTGCTCAAATCAAAGTCGATACCGTCAACCTTCGTATCTTTTACTAAATTTGCATTGCCTAATTTATAAGTCAATGTTTTTCCATCCAAAACATTTCCGATAGCGCCACCGTTACCGATAAATCCGCCTTTTGAAATATTTTTATTTGAACCGAATACCAATGTTCCGTTATTCAAGGATAAAGTATTTCCGTCCAAATCATTATTCAATACTAATGTATCAGGGCTGTCCAAATGAACCGTACCATCACCTGCAATATCGGTTATCGTTGAACCGCCGGTTGTATAGTGAATATTACCACGGTTTGTAATATCGCCGTTCATTCCGCTTATTGTCGTGTTAATTATACCGTCTGATGCGTTATTGATTTTGCCGTTCAAATCACCGGTATTATTGATTGTTCCGCTGTTTTCTATTGATTTGCCATTTGTCGAAATTATATTGCCGTCATTATCCACAACACCTTTATTATCCATTCCGCCTGTTATTGAAGCCCCTACAGAATTCGCTATTTTACCGTTCCCGTTATTTGTTACATCGCCGTCAATACTTAAATTATTATTGATTGTATTATTATTAACAACTTCACCTTCAACATTACCGTCATTTGTCAATGCACCGTTATTAACGGCTGTTCCCGTAATATTGCCGTCATTTGTGATTGTTCCGTCATTTGTTACGGTTTTACCTGCTCCGCCCAAGCTTCCGCCGTTATTATTTAATGTGCCATCTGAATTTACCGTAACATCATTATTTATATTAGCGACGTTTTCAACATCTCCTGATACAACAGTTTCACCATCTCCTTCAATATCATTATTATTTGTGCCTGATGTGAACTCTAATTCGCCGTTATTTGTTACAGGTTTACCGTTTGTTGAAGTTAAATTACTTGCATCCGTAATCAAGGTCCCTTCGTTAGTAATTGTATCGGCACTTATTGTCCCATTTGTACCATTATTCGTATAACCGTTATTTGTGAAGGTATCAGAGACTATAGAACCATTATTATTAAATGGTTTATCCTCTGTTGCGCTATCAGTTACCGTTATATCTTTTTGAGTAATCGCTGAATTGTTTGTGAATTTCCCGTCAATTGTTGTTTCGCCATCATCTCCTGATATTGTACCGTTATTTTCTCCGCCTTTTACTGTCAATGTACCCTTGTTATCTACCGTTCCGGCGTTTGTTAAACTGCCGACAGAAACTATACCGTTATTTGTTAATTTATCGTCTTCTGTACTTAATGTTAACGAACCTTGTTCTAACGAATCGTTTATCGTTACATCACCTTTAACCTTATTCCCATCTGCATCTGTATAAGTAGATATGACCGTATCACCATCACCAGTAACAGTATCAAGATTGTCTTCACCTCTTAAATTCAAAGTTCCGTCATTATTTATATCAACTTCATTATTTGACATTGAAACATTTTCAAGATTAACAGTACCGTTATTATCAATACCTGTTGTAAAATCTTTAATATCTTTTACGTCATTTATACTCAATGTTTGGTCTTCTCCGACGACAAAGCCTCCTGCCTTATCTCCGCTTGCTAAAGTTCCGCCTATTATAGACTGAGTACCATTACCGTTTACGGTTAAAGCCTGTCCGCCTAACGGATGCGAAGCATCATTTATACCGCTTCCGCCCAGACCCGTACCAACAGGGTCGCCATCAAGTTGAGAAGCGATATTTTCATCTCCGCCCATTACATAAACCTTTGATGATGATAAATCTCTTGATGCACTGACTAAATCAGTATATTGCAATTTAAGATATCCGCCGGTATTTTCGCCTTCTAAATCTTTTGCATAAGTAATCATAAAACCTTTTTCAGTAATACTGTCAACCTTTGTCTTTGTATTATCCCCAAGTTCTATATTATTTTTAAGATTATTATCTGAAACTTTTGCATATTCCGGTGAAGCATCGCCCGATTGAGGTGCTGTTATTTTCAGATTATTTATTAATATTTTTGCATCTTCCTGAACCGCATCAGCTTTGATGTTATCAGCCTGTTTTACTGCACTTGAACCGGTTAAATTGACATCAATAGCAAGCCCCATTGCGCTTTGCATATCTACGTTACCTAACTTATACTCCTCTGTTCCTGTCTGATATTGAAGACTCAAATCGCCGCCATTTGCTAAAAGCTTTTCGGCTGAAGAAATATCATTTACACCTAATCTCGCAACACCGTTTACATTATCTGAAACTGTATCTAAACTGATTACATTATCCGAAATAGTTTTTGAAATTATTACATTACCTTTTACATGTGTAGTGCCGCCAACTCCAGATATAGTATTTTGAGTTTCACCACCTGTTAAGTACAATTCTCCTGTATTGGTCAAACCTGTTGTCGCTTTAAAATCACTTGCATTAGTGGTTAAAGAACCTGTATTGACAGCCGAGCCGGCTGCGGTAATTTTACCGCCGTCATTATTTGTAAATGTCCCTGAATTATTTAAAGTATCAACAGAAATCATACCCGTATTAGTAAATATGCCGGTACTTGTTAAAGAATTTTGAGTAATAGTACCTGAATTTATCCCATTCGCAGTAGTAATTGTACCACCATCCGAAATAGTACCTGTATTATTAAGTGTTCCTGTAATCTTACCTGCATTTGCAACAGTTGCGGCATTTGTCAAATTGACAATTTCTCCATCAGAATTATTTGTAAGAGTACTTTGATTAACTGCTGCGTTTGTTATTGTTCCCGAATTTGATGCGGTACCGCCATTAAGCGTAAGCGTAGCTATTAATCCATTATTACTTGATGTACCACCACTTTGAGTTAGAGTAGAAACATCACCGTTTGATTCTTCGTTTGTAAATGTACCGCCAGTTTGGGTTACAGCTGTAATCTTACCTTTATTCACAGCAGTTCCTGCTGATTGATTTAAAGTAATAACTTCTCCATCTGTATTGTTTGTAAATTCACCTCCATTGACACCTAAAGTCGTAACATCACCTGAATTAAAGACTTTACCGTCGTTCAAGGATAAATTTCCAACAGAAGCACCGTTGCTATTATTCAAAATTCCATCATTTACTTGTGCGGCTGTTATTATTGAATAATTATCAATTGTCCCTGCATTATTCGCAATAGTAGAAATTGTACCTCGATTAGTTAATGTTCCGATATTAGATGCAGCACTTTGAGTAACTGTTGCGGTATTTAAACTTGTACCTGAAAAATTTGTAGTTCCTTCGCCTGAAATATCTTTGTTTATTGTGCTTGAAATAACATTCAACGTTCCTGCATTTGAAATACCACCTGTATTGCCGGTGTCTATTATTGAATTTGTAAGATTTAGTTCATTTCCCTGTGCGATATTTGCGACAAGAGAGGCACCCTTGATAGTAACATTATTGACATTTACGGTCGTTTTTTCAGCAGTATCCGTAACTTCAAAACCTTTATACCCATCAAAATTAATTATTGAATTATTATTATTTACACCATTAATTGTAAATTCACCTATTGCAGTAACACCTGCATCTGATATTGCTTTATACTCGGATGTAGGAGTACCGGTAAAATTAAAGCTGCGTTCTTTTACAACTTCATCTGAATCCGTTATCGATTGATTTATAAGTGCCAAGGTATCCTTGTCATAAGTTGCTACACCTTCTGTTCTAGATACTTCTTTCCACCATAACGCATCATCCACCTTTGAATTATCATCAAATTTTGTAACCTGTAATTGTTTATGAACAGTATCTGTTCTTGAAAATTCCCCGTAATGCTCATTATAATTTACAGACGCAGTTGTAACCCCGCCTGAAGTTACAGCCTCTATTTTTTTATTACCTTCAACTATATCTTGGTAATTATCAACATTATATTGATCTGACAACGCATCACTTAATTTGATACCAACTCTTTCTGTCGGATTTTCAAGCACTCTTATTTTCTTTTCTAAACCGAAATCACTTATCCCATCGGCAAATTTTATATCTGAAATCAAGAAATTAACTCTTGCGTTATTATCGGTATTAGTTATGACAAACTTATCCGCAGCAAGTTCATTACCATTTACGTCAATTTTTAAATTTACATCTTTATTTCTTATATCAACATAACCAAGTGTAAAAGTCTGAATAGAATTATTTAATACATCGAGAGTGCCGCCTTGGTTTTGACTTGTTAATTGAGCTAAATTCAACCCTCCGGAGCTGCCAACGGTTACAGTTGCATCATTGTACAACTTCATATTAGCATTTTCGACATTTGCATTAAATACGTAATTACCGCCTTTTTGAGTAATTGACTTTGTTATATCATTTAAGCCCGAGTCAAGAGTTCTATATTCCAACCCGCTACTGTTTATGCGAATATCATTATTATTAGCGCCGGAAATATCATCATTAAATATAATGCTTTTGCCTCCTGCTGCATTCAGGTACATGATACCGTTGTTATAAACGGCTCTTGAAACATCATTGGCTTTATTTCCCGTAAATTCGACATTTGCGTTATTGGCTATTAAGTATAAATCTCCGCCATTACTAATTGCACCGCCAGAACCTGTTGAACTGTTATTTTTAAATACAGAATCAAAAAATAATACCTTTGAACTTGTTTGAATTTTAGCGGCTCCTGCATCACTACCGGAATTGCCGTCAAATACAGCTTTCTTGGCAAAAGTCACATAAGTGCTGCCTGCCTGCGTATTAAGAGCAATATTTGAATTATCTTTAAATAAACTTTCTGCATCAAATAACACAGTTGAATTATATGTAGTGCCACTATATTCCAATTTATCAACGGAAATTGCTCCTTTGTTATTTATAAATTCCGTTTTTTCATTTACCAGAAGCTTACCGCCTCTGTTTTCTATACCGCCAATACCATATAAAGATGCTCTTGTATTATCAATAAATTTTGTGACAGCATTCTCTTCACCATTTCCGATAATCATTTTGGCTCTGTTATTTATAGAACCGCCATATATACGAGTATAGTTATCTTTAAATTCACTGTTTGATATGACCGCATATCCATCATTAGTAAGAGTACCCTTGCCTTGATTGTAGTTGTTATTTGCCTCAAACAGCGAATTTTTAACACTTAATCTTCCGGATTCTGAATTATATATTACGGTGCCATACGGATAGTTTGAGTTTGTATCCTGATGGTCGTTATTTTTAAATACACTATTAACAATATTTAAAGTGCCCTGATTGTTTAACACATTATTCTCATCATTGCCGTTAAACCCATAGAAACCGTTACCTTTAACGCTACCGTTAGCATCCATTCCAACATTATTAATATTCAATGTTTGGTCATCTAAAATAGAAATACCGCTATTCCCGGCGCCATTGACGGAATTTCCGCCACCATTTATGGTAAATGTAGAACCGTCACCACCCATAACACCTATCGAAGTACTTGAATCGCCGATATCAGCAATGTCAAGCGCAATATCTTCATCGGACGACATATTATAAACTCTTTGAGCTGCAGTATCGCGTGTTGCTGTAACAAGATTATACGCTTTGCTAAAATTCAGATAACCGTCATCATAAGTAATAGCATAATTATATGAAACAGGTGTTTCTTTCGTAATCTCCGCGGTTGTAGACAGTTGTATATGATCCTTTAATACATTATCTGCAACCAAAGATTTCATTACAGGTATATCCGAATCTTCCAATATATTTATTCCGTTAATAATAATATTACCTGTACCTGAAAAAGAATTAGCCTTCAGATTATCAGAAACAGTAACCGCTCCGCCCTTTAATTGCGCGTCCATAATCCAACTTAAATCAGAATTTAGGGTTACATTTCCCAAATTTAACTCTTGAACTGCACTATTTTTTGAGTCCAAGATTCCACCGTTTCCATCGTTTGAAAAGTTTGATGCAGTAATTTTACCGTATGTAGTTGAATTATCTGCCTGCTTATATGAACCGAGCTTTATATCCGCTCCGTTATGTATCGTCATGTTGGCAGCTTCAACCGTATTATTAAAATTATATGTTCCGCCTTTTATATTGTCATCATTATCAGCATTAATATCAAAAGCAGGACCGTTTGACACAACAGAACCGTTAAATATTATATTTTTACCGGAATTTGCATTGAGATAAAGAGATGCTTTGTTGGTTCCGTAAAAATCGTTATACTTGCCTCCAATAACAGAAAAGCCTTCGTCTACACTATATGAAACACTTGAAGCCTTTGATATATTGTTTGTAAATAATACATCTTTTTCTTTTGCAAATATATTAACAGAACTTGAAGGATTAGGTTGATATACGGAAGCATATATTGCCCCCCCTCATATGTTGTAGCATTATTTGTAAAATTCGTATCTGTTAAGAATAAGTCTCCGTCATTATATATAGCACCCCCACCACCGGTTTTTGTAGAACTGTCTCTATTTATGGAATAGTTTTTATCAAATGAAGAGTTATTGATTGTTGTTGTTGAGGCATTACCGTTTTGAATAGCTCCACCTTGTCTTGCCGAGTTATATCTAAACAAAGAATTATTTATTGTAATCTCACTGCCTGTATTCATAGTGCTTGACATATTTAATCTGATAGCACCGCCTGAAGATTTAGCAACATTGCCGATAAAATTGGATTTATTTATATTCAATATCTTTGCATTTGTCTCAACATTAATAGCTCCGCCATGACTGGTACCTGAATTATTGATAAAATCGGCTTCAATATAATCAATAACAGCATCTGCCCCTTTAGTGTATATGGCCGCCCCATTTTGCCCATTTATCATTTTACCGGTAAAACTTGTTATATGGCCATTATTGTACACGGAACTACCCAAATTATTATTGGCGTTATTGCCGTAAAAGATTACATCATCAAGTGTTAATATTCCGTTATTGTATATCGCACCTCCGCCGGATTTTTTAAAGCTTTCAATAGCGTTACCTGAAGTATAAGTAACTTGTCCGGTTTCGTAATTTACATCAGCATGACCAATATTTTTTATAACTAATGTGCTTCCTGAATTAACTGTTACACCTGAATATTGATTATTGTTATACTTACCCAAAATCCCGTAATGATTTTCCTCTGTCCCGTCAATAGTAAGAGTACCTGTCGTCATAGTACCCAAATTCGAAGTAATCTGCTCCGTTGCATTAAGAACATAATCTCTTATTGCTCCGGAACTATGGAAGCGTCATACAGTGTGGAATATTCAGCATCTGCGGGGGAACATGTACTCTCTAATGCGATACTTAAAATCAACGCCAGCATTAAACTCTTCTTATTCATTTAGAAAATTACCCTTCGAAAATTTCAGATAATACACATAGATAGTATAACACAAACAAATTTACCAGACAAAATTTATCAAAATGTTAATAAGTAATTGCTATTCAGATATAATTAAAAACTATATTCAGGAATTTCGAAAGGTTCATTATTTGCATCTTTTTCTACAAATGCCAAATAATACTCCATAGCCATATCTTTTGCCTGTTCATAATATTCAAGAGGAATATTTATATTGTGCAATTCGGTTCTTTCACCTGAATAGTTCCCGAGTATTGAAGCATATTTTTCAATTTCCGCTTTATTTAACCCGCCTCCGTATGCTTTTGTTTTTGCATCCGTTCCTGAAGGTCTGATTTCGATATACTTGTTATCAAATTCCAAATATGTACCGTCTCCTACAAATTTGACGGATTTTAAATTATTGAAAGTTAAGCCATCACCATTAAATTTATTATTTAAAATTTGTTTAATATCATCAACACTTATAACATTTGCACGCAAAGCTATTGCCATAGATAGATAAAAAATATCATTTTTTGTACGTTTTTCTTCCCCTGCCAGCTTATCTGATTTCAATTTTTCTATATCAGGTTCAGATTCGTTATAATAAGCTATATCAACTCTTGTATCATATCTGCCTATTATATTATTATCAACAAATACCTGTTTTAAATAATCAGATAACGGAATGTCTTTTTGATTTGCAATAAGGGCAGAAGCTACAATAATTGCCTCCGTTGCGCTTTTTTCCCGCATAGCGATTGCCAATCTCCCGTTTTGAGATTTTATAAGTTCTTCGGTACCCATTATCATTCCGCCTGATTCTTCACCTCCGAATAACAAGCGCGGATTGACTCCGAGATTTATAGGGTTTCCAAGAACATCATCGATTATAACAGGTTCTGCCGGATTGGTTTTCAATTTTAATTCAACCTTTTTCATTATATTAGCAATTTCTTTAAACCCGACAGGAACATTTACAACCTTTACTCCGTTAGTTTTACCCCACTCATCCCAAGACAAAGCAGAGGCTGTTGTTTTTATCATAAATCTTGGGTGATTATTCCATTTATTCATCATCTTTAATTGCTTTGCCCAAAAATCCATAAGCATCAAAAATGCCTGATTTGCTGTAAATACCGTCAAAATCCTGTTATCATTCAAACAAACATAATCAATTCCTAATTCTTTTAAAAACGGTATTCTGTCTGAATTTTCAATTTGAGTTACAGTCAGTCTGTCATGGTCGGGGTCGGTAATGAGAACAGCCGTTCCGATAGGATAGTTTTTCAAACGTTCTTTGTAATTCATTGTTTCTATAACCGGGAAATATTTTGTCCCGTCTGCTTTTTTTGAAAGCACAGTAGCATCGACCGAATAATCATAGAACGCTTTTTCGCCTTTTGGAGTAATATCTGACTTACCTATCGAATGGAAAAACGGATCTTCTTCCGTATCTAACCAATCAAATTTATCTGAGATACCTAACTTATTCAACACGCGCGAAAGCGTACGATATGCAGAGCCCCCTACACTTTCTATAACGATTTTATTATCAAATGACTTTATTGAATTTATACTTACATCTTGCGCAACGCCTGATTTTAAATATTCGACATATAAATCTACCCCGTCATTTATTCTTGACATTGCTTCTTCATTTATCAACGGATTGTCACTTGCAGAAATTCTTATTTCATAACTTCCGTTTTTATTTACGTAATCAAAAATTTCTTGAATTTTATTTACAAATTCCATGGATTCTTCGGGCAAATATTGGCTGCCCTGGCAGTTTAAATCTTTCGTGGCGTTTTTAACAGAAATACCATGACTTGAAGTTATATATTCTCCGCCCAGCAAATCCAATTTAAACGCCAAAAATGAGGCTAACCATATCGGAATAGTTTTTCTGCCTTCCGGGACAAGAGTCTCAATACCTTGTGCAGCCTGAATTCTTGCAATAGCATCAAGAAATAATTTGGAATTATAACGAACCTCACAACCTGCAACCTTTACAATTCTTTTGTTCGGATATTTTTCTTTTGCAACAAGGGCTTTTGCTAAAGTTGCAAGAACAATTCCTACCAAATTTATCGGAAACCTTGTATCCTGGGGCTGCAAAATGTTCTGCGGGCCCCTAATTCCGGCAGTTGAAACTTTGGCTTCTTTAGCGTAATTTTCAAACCACTCCTCAAGATTTAAACCTAAAGGATTTTTTTCGGGTTCGTATGGCTTTAAATACTCTCTTTTTAATATAAAAGAAAATTCGCCCTTATTTGTAAAATCCATTAAATTTAAGTTCTTTATATAATCTGGTGTTTTATCATAAACACTTTTAAATAATTCGTTTTCTAACATATTTTGCGATTTTTTCAATTCTAACATAATCCCCGTCTCCTTAAGAACAATATACAATAAAAAATAATAAAAGGTAGCAACTTAATCATTTTTAATGTATAATGGCTTTATTGGTTAGGAGAGAAAATGTCAAAGAAGAAAGAATATTCAAAAAAGCAAGCATCTCAATTCAATTGGTTTCGCACAATGTGGCAAATAATTGTTTGTAAAGGCTTGTATATGCTACGACTAAAACTTGTATACAGAATAGAAATTTACGGGAAAGAAAACATTCCGAAAGATAACAGATACATTGTTTGTCCAAACCACTTATCCACATTGGATCCGCCCATGATAGCGGCAATTATGCCACGGAGTGTAGCTTTTATGGCAAAGAAAGAATTATTTAATATCCCTCTATTAAGATGGTGGCTTGATTGGTTGGGCGCATTTGCGGTAGACAGAGAAAGTTTAGGACCTTCCACCGTTAAAACGGTTGAAGAAATAAAAAACAGCAATTGGGTTCTTGGAATATTTCCACAGGGGACAAGAGGAGTCCCGGGCGAAATAAAAGGAGTTACTAAAGGGTTTGCCGGCTTGGCAAGGCTTACAAAATGCGACATCTTACCTGTCGGCATTGTCGGTTCGCACGAGGCAAAGCGCATACCGTTTTCCGGAAAAATTGTTATTAAAATCGGTAAAATAATACCGTACGATAAAGATACCGAAAAAGTAAAAAATCAATGGATAGAGCAAATTCAAGATTTAACAGGATTTAAATACATAGATACCCCCGCTGAAATTAAGAATGGAGGTAATGTAAAGTGAAAGAAAAAAGAAATTTTAACAGAAGATATTCAAAAGAGTATAATTGGTTTAGAACCATTTTTTATATGAGTTTTCTATATATTGTAGTTTACGGGATTTACAATATATTTTATGACTATAAAATTATTGGCAGAAAAAATTTACCTCCTAAAATGGCAAAAAGAGGCAAATATATTTACGCGGCAAATCATGTTTCTCAATTTGATCCGCCAATGGTTGTAATGGCTGCACACTGTCCGATTGCATTTATGGCAAAAAAAGAATTATTTGAAGATGATTGTAAAATTAATTGGCTTGTTAAGAGATTGGGCGCTTTTGCCGTTGACCGTTCAAAACCTGAAATTGCGACATTTAAGACTGTCAAAGATATCTTAAAAACCTCTTGGTCATTGGGGATTTTCCCTCAAGGCGGCACAAGACCTTACGGGAAACTGGAAGGTATAAAAAAAGGGTTTGCAGAAATCGCAAAATTTGCAAAGGCCGATATCGTTCCCGTTGCCATTGCAGAGTGGACCGGATACTTGAAATTGTGGCCGTTTAAAAGACAGCATGTCGTAATAAAAATAGGCAAACCTATTTCATATAAACTTTCTGATGAAGAAATAATGTATCAATGGGCTCAACAAATTTCTGAAATGGCAGAATATGAAAACTGTGTACCAAAACCGGATGCAAAAATTCAAGAAAAAATTGAAGTTTAATTTTCCTGTTACATACAAAATAAAATAACCCGAAATAATCGGGTTATTTTTGTTATTTAAAGAAAGGAATTATTTATTTTTATATTTTATATTTGGTTTAATTTATCCAAAGCTGCATTTGCTGCTTGAACTACTCCGGCATCCTGATCATTCTTTGCAACTGTAAATAATGTTGTCAAATCTTTTTTGTATTCAGGATTTTGGATGTAACTTAAAGCTTCAATAGCAGATGCTCTTACCATTGGGTTTGGATTGTCTTTTAATTGATCGACAACCGTAATAGCTTCAGGTAATTCTGTCAAAGGTACTGTGTTGTTAGATAATTTAGCTACCTCATCAGCATACAATTTATCCATTATAGCAATTGTGAATAAAGCATAGCTTTTGTTTCTTTCTGCTAATTCTTTTGGAGCCATTGTATTAGCTAATTTATTTTCTTCATTAGTAACCTGTTTATTTTCCATTATTTTCTGTCTGGCATCAATTTGAGCCTGACTTGGACCTTCTAAACTTGAAGAATCGTATTTAATAATGTTATTTAATGCTTCAAAA
>OMVC01000156.1 GCA_900314375.1 uncultured bacterium | reverse complement strand
AATGCCTCACACGGATTTGGATTAACAGAGAAAAATTATAATGATTTTATTGAATATGGGATAGATGCAATGACTTGCGGAAACCATATTTGGGACAAAAAAGATATTTATACATATATCGATAGGGCGGACAAATTGCTTCGCCCTATAAATTATCCTCAAGGCACACGCGGTGTCGGAAGTAAAATATTTGAGAAAAACGGGATAAAATTCGGTGTTATAAATGTTTTAGGCAGAGTTTTTATGAATTTGGTTGATTCTCCTTGGGAATTAGTAAAAGAAGAAATTGAGCGCATAAAAAAAGAAACGCCTATTATAATAATAGATTTTCATGCAGAGGCAACCGCAGAAAAAATATGTTTCGCAAAATATTGTTCAGAGTTTGGTGTAAGTGCGTTTTTTGGAACGCATACACATGTTCAAACCGCTGATGAAATGATTATTAATGGAATGGCATATATAACAGATGCAGGATTTTGCGGGGCTTCTGACGGAGTTATAGGAATGGACTATAACACTTCTTTAGCGCGTTTTTTAACATCAATCCCCGAAAGATATGAAGTTGCCGAAGGCAAAACGACACAGATTAATGCGGTAGAAGTTGAAATTGATATAACTTCAGGTAAAGCATTAAATGTAAAAAGAGTTTTTTGTAGTACAAGTAAAGTAGAGGAAAAAGGAAATGAAAACTGATTTACATATTCACACATATTTTTCCGACGGTGTTTTTTCACCCGAAAAAATCGTGGATACCGCAATCGATGTCGGTTTGGGCGCTATTGCTATAACAGATCATGATAACATTCTAGCCTATGATGTAGCCCAAAAATATATCAAAGATAATAATCTGTCAGACAAAATAGAAATCCTGCGCGGTATTGAGGTAAACACTTTATATAAAGATTATGAAGTCCATATTTTGGGATATTTCATGGATGTAAATAATTCTGATTTTCAAAATATGATTAAACTTCAACAACAAGCCAGAGTAAAACAAACCAAGGAAATTCTCGGTTTGTTGTCTAAAAAAGAAGGTATCAGGATAAAATTTGATGATATTAAAAAACTTGTAGCCCCGGGAGGCAGTATCGGACGTCCTCATATTGCCCGTGCAATAACAAGTGCAGGCGGAACAACAAACGTAATGGATGCTTATGCAAAATATATTCATCTTAATTCTCCTGTATATGTTCAAAGAAAAACAGTTTCTCCTCATGATGCGGTAGAAATAATATATGATGCCGGCGGAATACCTGTAATTGCACATCCGCATGATTTGGAAAATGTAGCTGAAGGATTGATAAAGGATTTGATGAATTGCGGGTTACGAGGTATAGAAGCGTATCATAGAAAACATTCTCCTGCGATGGTTGAATATTTTTCATCCATGGCAGAAAATTTAGGTTTGATTGTTACAGGCGGTTCAGATTTTCATGCTCCGAATGTCATGAACGGTCAAATTGTTCTGGGCAAAAACTTTATACCTGAATGGGTATATGACAAACTTATTTCAGAAAAGAAAAGAATTGATATTGCTTCAAACTAAATTAAAGGTTTATTAGTGAAAAAACGTATATGGAAAATTGAATATTCAATAACTTTGCTTGCGTTATTTGCGTTTATGTTATTTATGATACCTACATCTTTTTCGTCTAAAGGCGCAATGTATATATCAAAGTGGAATGAAGCTTATAACAAAATTGATTATATGTTTTCGGCGATGAGTGCGCAGGCGGATTCTGATATTGTAAAAGGTTTGAAAAATGCAACATCAAATGAGAAAAGAGAGAATTTGATGATGTTGTTGGTTAAACCTTATTTAAGGTTGCATGAGGATTCCCGTCTCGCCAAAAGGTATGCTCAACATTTCATGAATGGCAAGCTCGTCAGTAAAAAAAGTTTTTGGCATTTTGATAAATTGTATAATTCTGAAAGCGGAATGGTAGTGGGCATAAAAGATATCGAAAATGAAAACTCTTTAGAACCGGCATTTATGATGCTTGTTGATATGAATGGTGTAAAGTCGCCAAACGCATGGGGACGAGATATATACGGTGTCTATATATACGCTGACGGAAAAGTTCGCCCAATGGGATATGGTTGGGATGTGGATAGGATGAAAAAAGATTGTTCCGCATCGGGCAAGGGTATTTCTTGTTCTCATTATTATCGTATCGGTGG
>OMVC01000163.1 GCA_900314375.1 uncultured bacterium | reverse complement strand
TTAGGACGAGATTACAGCAGACCGCAAAAAGTTCAAAAAGATTCAAAGATGTCAGGTGATGCAAAGAGGGCAAGTCTTTTACGTCATTCAGGGCAAGATGGTAAGATGCTGAAACGAGTTCAGCATGACAATAGCAATTCCCCTACGGAGATGAAAAATGTCGGTGCTAAAAAAGTCTTAAAACAACTTTCCGTCACTCAAAAACAAAAACTTTCAAAAACGACTACAATCGGGAATAACATTCACTCCCCAAAAGCACATCTTGAGCATACAACCCGCACCGCTATAAAAGCAAATGTAGAAAAATTATAAATATGCTATGCATAAAAATTTTCTTACTAACTTATATGCCAACAGATAATCCGGCACATAGATTAATCGATTGCCCTGTTATTCCTTTTGCATCTTCGCTTATAAGATATTTTATCAAACCTGCAATTTCTTTCGGGTCAACATACCTTTTTTGAGGTATACAATCCAAAATTTCTTCTTCAGAAAAATCACTTTCATTTATTGAATTTTTCCCTAACTCCGTATCAACCCATCCCGGATTAATTGTATTTACGGTAATTCCGTACTGCGCAAGTTCTAAACCCGTTGCTTTTGTCAATCCGATAAGTCCGGCTTTTGTTGCAGAATAAAGACTTGCATTAGCTTCTCCCATAACACCCGAAATTGAACCAATATTTATTATTCTGCCAAAACCGTTTTGTTTCATATAAGGTACGGCCTTATTTATCAGAAATATTGGCGCTCTTAAATTGACCGACAGAATATGATTTAATTTATTAATTTTAGTTTCTTCAATCGGCGCGTATATATATTCACCCGCATTATTTATCAAAACATCAATCTGTTTTTCAACAATAAAATCACCTAATTTGGATAATTCATATTCAACACTTAAGTCACAGACGATATAACCTTTCATTTTCAAATTCTTAAGAGCATGCTCATCACGAGCCGTAACATAAACATTGCCAAGCCTTTTCATTTCTTGAGCAATCACTTTGCCTATGCCTTTTGATGCGCCTGTAACCAAAATGTTCATCTATTTTATAATTCCATAGCCGATTAAAAAGGTACAAATAATAAATATAGCGCAAACTATACCTGTAACTTTATTCAAACCCTTTTCAGCACTTTTTTGAGATGCAAAAATATGTGAAGCACCGCCTATTCCGCCAATGCCGTCACCTTTTGGGGAATGCATCAATATCAAAACTACTAATAAAAAAGCTGCTATTGTTGATATTATCCATAATGTATTTGCCATTATTTATTTTCTCCTTTTTTAATGAAATGAGCTCTTTTTGAATTTAATTCAATATTTTCAAATGTGTATAATCTTGCAGGTCTTTTTGAAGAAGATTTTGTATATTCTTCAAGTTCTATTAATCCGTTTGTTGATAGAGCTTTCTTTCTAAAATTACGTTTATCAAGTTTCTTTTGCATAATCAATTCATAAGCTTTTTGCATTTCGGTCAGGGTAAATTTTTCAGGTAATAACTGGTACGCTACAGGGCAAATCTCCAGTCTTTCGCGTGTTCTTTTCAATGAATATTGAATAATTTCTTTGTGGTCAAATGCCAAAGGCGGCAAATCTATAACCTTATGCCAACCTAATTCTGGAGATGCCACAATTTTTATATCATCCGAACGAACTAATGCAAAATATGCACATGTAATTACGCGGGCATTAGGGTGCCTTAAAGGATCTCCAAATGTATACAATTGTTCAAGATATATGTTATCCACTGCTGTTTTTTCTTTTAATACTCTTAACGCCGCATCATCAAGATTTTCGGATAATCTTACATATCCGCCGGGGATTGCCCATTTATCTTTAAACGGTTCATTTAAACGTTTTACCAAAAGTACTTGAAGCGCATTGTTTTTTATTGTTAGAATAACGACGTCGACAGTAATTTCGTGCGTTTTTGTTTCATTAAACATATACTTAATTATCCTTTTACCCTACATGCTAGTATATTATAAACACAAGCACAATAACTAATCAATTTATTAAGTTTGTAAATATTTATTAACATAAAAAAATGTATAGCAATTTTATATACTTTTTATACTTTATATAAATACAGGGGAATATTAAAGAATGATGCAAAGCATATTTTCAAATTTTAATTATAATATGAATTTTGGTTTCAATCCATTTCCGTTGCCACCAATGAATATTTCTGTGCCTTCATTTTTTATGCCAACATTTTTTTCGGGTTTTAATATGTCGATGGGCCTGTTCCCTACAAATTTCAATATGTCATCATTTGGATCTATATTCAGCTATTGTTCACCAAGCACATATGCCCCTCCTATAATTACAACATCAAATCCGTTTGTCACTACAGTACCTGCTCAAACCGTCAGCAGTGACGAATCGAATGCTTCAACCCCAACAGTTGAAACTTCAAAACCTGCAACAACGCCTTCGTCTGTCAGTGATACCAAAGCAAAAGCTACTCAATCACAAACTCGCGATAATAATATTTCAAATCGAGGATATGACCCTAACGCTTTGAAAAATTTAAGAAATGCATCAATCTTAAAACATGTGCCTGAGGCACGAAAAACTGCAATTCTTGACATTGTAAACAGAGCAGCAAAACAACATAATGTTGATCCTAAAATAATACTTTCCATAATATATGCCGAATCAAGCTTTAATCCAAACGCTTGTTCACATTGCGGTGCAATGGGACTTATGCAGTTGATGCCTGCAACAGCAAGACAATATGGGGCAAAAAATCCTTATGATATGGAACAAAACATATTTGCAGGAACTAAATTCCTTTCTTGGTTGTTAAAAAGATATAACGGTAATGTCAGACTTGCTGCTGCAGCATACAATGTCGGACCGGGCAGAGTTAAAGATTCTGTTTCGAGAATTAAAGAAACTCAAAATTATGTAGCAAAAGTTACTCAAACTCTTAATTCATTAGCATAATTGATATTGTGGCAATTATGTAATAATTAATTACATTCTATTGAAGTCTGGAATTTTTTCATGTACCCTTTTCATGTAACTTATTTTCAGAAAGGAAGACATGGATAAGGGATACATAGAGAACGGATTTATCGTGGATTTAAGCCATGCTAAAAAAACGTCGGAAATTATTTATGAGCTTTCAAGAGTTCTTGAAATGCCGGAATCAAAAGGAAAATGTATTTGTTTAAAATTAGGCGGAGTTAATATTTCCCAAAATGAGCTAACAAGTATCAAAACTTTAGTTGAGTTGATGGAATCAGAGTTGTCTTTTATCAGTACAAGTTCTGCGCAAACGCTGGATGCTGCAACAGCTTTGGACATAAAAATATCTGAATTTACTACAGAAATTGAAGCTCCTGTGTTTAATAGCGAAAATTCTCCGGAAATCGAAAGTGCTCTGGATAATATTTTTGGAGAAGGCGATAATGATAGCCATGTTGCAAATACAAAAGCGGAAGAACAAGATGGAATAAAAATTGCCCAACAAGAAGAAGAATATCATCAGGACGAAGTGCTGAATTCAGAAGTGGATGAAGAAACCGAAAAATTGCAAAAAGAACCTGAAACACTTCCGACTTTGTATATCAGACGAACCTTACGTTCGGGACAAAGTATTTCGTCTGACGGCAACATTACAGTTATTGGTGATGTCAATCCGGGGGCTGAAATTATTGCAAAAGGTGACGTTACTGTTTGGGGCGTTTTGTCAGGTATCGCTCATGCCGGTTCTGACGGAAACAATTTTGCCAGAATTCGAGCATTAAAATTGAACCCTGTTCAAATAAGAATAGGCGAAATATTTGCACGTCGTCCGGATACGGTTAACATTCCGTATATTCAAAAGACAAGTGAATTTACACCTGAAGAAGCATATACTTCTAACGGGAATATAATAATTAAAAAAATACATAATGAAAATTAAGGAGATATAGATGAGTGGCAGAGTAATAGTAATAACTTCAGGCAAAGGCGGAGTCGGAAAAACTACCACTAACGCAAATATCGGAACTGCACTTGCAAGAGCAGGGAAGAAAGTTGTTATGGTAGATACCGATTTGGGCTTAAGAAACTTAGACTTGCTGCTTGGTTTGGAAAACAGAATTGTATATACAATAGTTGATGTTGTTGAAGAAAGATGTAAACTAAAACAAGCTCTTGTAAAAGATAAGAAAAACCCTAATTTGTGTTTGCTTGCTGCGGCACAAACAAGAGATAAGACCGCAGTAACGGAAGAACAATTGAAAAATATTTGTGATGAATTAAAAGAAAAATTTGATTTTGTATTGGTTGATTGCCCTGCAGGGATAGAACAAGGTTTCCAAAATGCAGTTGCAGGGGCAACAGAAGCAATAGTCGTCACAACTCCGGAAATGTCAGCCGTTCGCGATGCCGACAGAATTATCGGTCTTTTGGAAGCAAAAGAAGAAATTAAATCATATAAACTTTTGATTAACAGATACAGACCAAATATGGTCGCTCAAAAAGATATGATGAGCCAAGATGAAGTTGTACAAATACTTTCTGCAGAACTTATCGGAATAATTCCTGAAGATTCAGGTATTATAACTTCTACCAATAAGGGAGAACCGATTGTCAATGATGATGATTCGTTAGCAGGCAGAGCATACCGAAATGTTGCCCAAAGAATTATCGGTGAGGATGTTCCGCTTATTGATTTTACGGAAGAATTAAAGCTTTCGACAAAAGTCAAAAAGTTCTTCTCAAAGTTGCTAAAACCAAAGGCAAAGGAGAACTAATATGAGCGAAAATATATTTACTGAAATTTATAATAAAATATTAGGACTTTTCGGGCAAAATGTTCAAAAAGATGATTCAAAAGACACTGCTGTTAATCGTTTAAGGCTTGTATTAATGCAAGACAGAACAAATTTAACACCTGAAATTCTTCACAGAATGAGAAGCGAACTTATTGAAGTTTTGTCAAAATATGTTGAACTTGATAAAGAAGCTTTAGAATTGAATTTTGAACAAGAAGGCGAACAGATGGCTTTGATGCTTTCAATTCCTGTTGTCAGAGCAAAAGATGAAGCTGAAATTGAAGAAATTTTGAAAAAAGAAGATGAAGCAAAAAAAGCTAATCAAACTGAAGAAGACACTGATGATGATTCTGAAGATGAAGAACCGGAAGAAGCATCTGATGATGAAACAGAAGAAGATACAGAAAATTCTGAAGATACAAAAGATGATTTGTCAGCGGATGATTCGGATGAAGATTCTGAAAATAATGAAATTCAAGAACAAAATGAAGATACGCAAAATGCCAAATCTTCAAAGAAACCAACATCAGATAATAAAGAAGAATAATTACATTATTCAGAATATTATGCATAAAAATACCGATTTGAAAAAGTCGGTATTTTTTATTTTGAATAAATTACTAAAATATCATCGCCAAAGATTTTTGAACTCTCAAATTTTAAATTGGTACATTGAGAAATTTTATCTGTTATCAGACCGTCAAAACAGGATTTTCCTGAATTATCTCCAAGTATTTTAGGTGCAATAAAATGATATAACTTATCAATATGAGGTAGAAAACTACCGTTCAAACTTCCGCCTGATTCAACCAGTACACTCATTATTCCAAAATGATATAATTTTTTTAAAATAAAACTAATATTCAATTTTTTGTCATCAGAAGGGGTTTTAATATATTTTATATCAGGTCTTTTTGATTGTTTTAATTCAAGAGTATTATTTTTATCTTCCGAATAAAAAACATAAATATTTCCGTTTTTATAAATATTAAAATCCAAATCTGTTTTAAGTTCTCTGTCAAGAATAATTTTATTTTTATGAAGCATTGACGGATTATCTGCGATAATAGTTGATGATGAGGTCAAAATAGCATCATAAAATTTTCTTATTTTTTTTACTTCGTTTCTTGATTTTTCAGATGTTATCCATTTTGAATCTCCTGATTTTGTTGAGATTTTTCCGTCTATTGTTGTTGCTGTTTTAAGAGCAACAAAAGTTTTTCTTTGCGTATGATTTTTGTAGAAAACTTCGTTTAATTTTTTACATTCTTCTTCCAATACAGGTCCGATTATATTAATACCTGCATCTTTAAGTTTTCTTATCCCTTTGCCTGCGACTTTAGGATTTGGGTCTTTCATCCCGTAAACTACCGCTTTTATACCTTTTTCTATTATTAAATCCGCACAGGGAGGAGTTTTGCCATAATGCGAACAAGGCTCTAAATTGACAACAAGAGTACATCCGCGAAAATCACCTGATTTTAGTAATGCATCACGTTCTGCATGAGCTAAACCGCATGCCCTGTGATAGCCTGTTGAAACAATTTCATTAGCGGAATTCATAATGACACAACCGACCATCGGATTTGGGGAAGTCATACCTATCCCTTTTTGGGCAAGTTTTATACATTTTCGCATTTCTTTTTCAAATTGTTTCATAGTTGTATTTTAACCTAAATCGTGTTAAATTAAAACTGTAGTTTAAATAAGAAAGGGGTATTTGTAAAATGGTAGATTTAAAATACAT
>OMVC01000155.1 GCA_900314375.1 uncultured bacterium | reverse complement strand
AGAATACTCAAATTGTAATTGTACTAACTCCTCTTTACACAAAGAATAATCCTGTTTATTGCTATTAATATTATTTTCAGGCTTAGAATCTATTTTTGTCGAAATAGCTTTTAAGATTTCTTCAGTTGACATACTGTGAGAAAAACTTGCGCCGACTTGTTTAGCGAGTTCTCTTGCTTTTGAAATAACTACGGCTTCTGAAGAAATGTTATTTTGCCCGTCTGAAGATTTTGATTTTTGAACAGCGTAAATTTGAAGCAATTTTTCTATCAGAACTTTTGCTTGAGCTTCCGATGATACCATTGAAGGGTCAATTCCAAGCGCGATAAGTCTTCGGCGAGTTTCTTCGCTTAAACAATTTGATCCGACATATCCGTAATATGAGCCGACAGAATTAATAAACACGTTTCTTATGACCTTTCTACATGGGTTATAATTATTTTCATGCTTAAGTCAATATTATTGCCGGCTTTTTTACAAACAATAAAAAAGACCGACAGAAAACAAAATCTGTCGATCTTTTTATACAAATAAAAATTTTAAAATTATCCGAAATATCTTTTTAATAATCCGTCAAAACCTTTTCCATGACGAGCTTCGTCTTTTGCCATTTCGTGAACAGTGTCATGAATTGCATCATAGCCCAATTCTTTAGCTCTTTTTGCAAGTTCCAATTTACCGTCACAAGCACCAAATTCTGCTTCCGCTCTTAATTCAAGATTTTTCTTTGTAGAATCTGTCAAGACTTCGCCTAATAATTCGGCAAATTTTGCAGCATGTTCTGCTTCTTCAAACGCATATCTTTTATATGCTTCGGCAATTTCAGGAAATCCTTCTCGTTCTGCCACTCTTGACATTGCAAGATACATTCCGACTTCTGTACATTCACCGTTGAAATTCGCTCTCAAACCTTCCATTACTTGCGCATCATCAACTTTTCCGTCGCCTACATGATGTTCGCATGCATATACTTTACCTTCGCCGCCTATTGCCTTGAATGTTGTAGCGCCACATATCGGGCATCTTTCAGGCATTGTATCAGATTCTGTTGACCAACCGCATACCGTACATACAAATTTCATAAATAAACCACCTTTCTTAAACTGTATTTGTAAATTATAACAAAGAGAAAAATTTTTGTACAGCTTATAAAAATCAATTAAAATGATTAAATACTCTGTTCTCTACATCTTCTTTTGAATAGAAAATACTTTTATCACTATAATTCATATTCAAACCCAACCCCTCTTTTACAACCCCTATTTCATACCCGATATCAATATTTTGAGGAACTGTTGCAACAATTTGATAATCTTCTCCGCCAAACAAAACCATCTCGCGCCAATTTGCAAAACATTCAAGCGATTTATCGTATGGAATTTTAGAAAAATCTATATCCAATAAAACACCGCTTTCATTTGCAATTGTTGACAAAGCATCAGCAAGCCCGTCTGAAGTATCCATCATAGCATATTTGCCTTTAACATTTTTTGAAATATATTCCCCAAACTCAATCTGTGCAATCGGTTCAAGGTGTGATTTGATAAGTTTTGTATTTCTTTCACCCGATAAAAGTTGTTTTAAACCGGCTGCAGAAGAACCATGAACGCCAGAAACAATAACTTTTTGTCCGATTTGCGCATTCTTTCTTGAAGAAATATTTCGTTCTTTTGCACTTCCCAATGCACAAACAGAAATATAAATTTTATCCCCCCCTGTTATATCTCCGCCGACAATGTCAACATTAGCTTTGCAAGCTTCTTTCGCACCTTCATAAAAATTTTCCACAAAATCGTTTTCAATATCAGTCGGTAAAGATAATGATATTGTTAAATATTTTGCCACTGCACCCGAAGCGGCAACATCAGATAAATTAACCATCACAGACTTAAATCCTAATTGATAAGGAGTAGAATATGCTCGCTTAAAATGCACATCTTCAACAAGACTGTCTTGAGTTATTACAATACCTAAATCTTTTAAATATGCACAATCATCCCCGATAAAATCTGAATTTAAAATATTTTTTATTTCGGATATAAATTCTTTTTCTTTCATCAATTAAACTATATCATGCTCAATTAGAGAAATAAATTCGTTTACTAAAGTATGATTCCATTTTTTGCCCGCATCTGATTTGATAACCTCTAAGGCATCTCGTGATGACATTTTAGCTCTGTATGGACGCGGTTCAATTAACGCAAAATATTCATCAATTATTAAAATTATTTGAGAAGTCAAAGGAATTTCGTCTTTTGAAATCTTATTCGGATAACCGCTTCCGTCCCAATTTTCATGGTGGTGTTCAATTATAGGTAAAATATCTTGAACATAGGATATTGGTTTCAAAATTTCTTGAGCCGCTATGACAGGATGGTTTTTTATTTTATCTTTTTCTTCATCCGTTAACGGAGTAGCTTTTTGCAACAACCCGGGAGATATCATCAGGTTTCCGATATCATATAACAAAATTGCAACACGAAGATTGTCTATATCATCTTTTGACAGGTCAAAACGTTTTGCAAGACTGACTGCTGTTAAGACTTTATTTTTAACAACACCTGCTTCGTGCATAGGGTTATAGAGTTTACTTAACATATCGGCAACCATATACAAAGACTCTTGTTTATTTTCACCTTGGTGCGCAGTAGTTTCAAGTTTTAAGCACAATTCTTTTGACAATTTTCTTGCCAGAGGAACACGATTTTTTGAAAGAATATCGAGAAATGTATTAATTGCAATTTCCTGCCAAGAAGTTTCCGTTATAGGTTTTGCCAGAGTAACCCGATTTCTGCCGTTACGTTTTGATTGATACATTGCTTGATCGGTTAATTCTAAAAGCTCTTCAATATTATCTGTATGTTCAAAAAAAGTTGCCACCCCTAAACTGCCAGTAATATGTCCGATAGTTTCAATTTCCTTATTTTCAATCGATTTACGAATTCTCTCTGCTGCTGCCAAAGCACCATCTGATGCAACCCCCGGCAATAAAATATCAAATTCTTCCCCGCCAATTCGAGCCGGAACATCGATTGAACGGGCATTACTTTTCAAAATTTCAGCAATAGTTTTTATTGCCATATCGCCGTATGCATGCCCGAAAGTATCATTGATTTTTTTCAAGTAGTCTAAATCTATACCGATAACAGAGAACGGCTGCATCAAGCGTTTTGCACGCGCAACTTCTTTATTTAATGATTCTTCAAAATATCTGCGATTATATAACCCTGTAAGCGCATCCGTTACAGCTTCTTCACGAACTGCTTGAAACAAATCCGCAATCGTAATAGCCATTTCTATTTGTTTTGCAAATAAACCCAAGAAATCCGTTTCGGCAGAAGCCAGTTCCTCACGGGAAGAAAATACGCAGAACCAGCCAAATTCCTTTTCCCGTGTGTACAAAGGAATGACTATGACTGATTTTACAGGTTGATTTGATAAAACTTTTGCAACAGTATCTTGTGTCAATTCAGGCATTACGGCTTTTAAAGACAAATCAAGCGAACGTGTTTGGATTATTGTTTTTTGTTTAAATGCATCCGCAAAAATGCTTGTATCATCATAATTTAGCCTGCGAGTTTGAATAGAAGGCGCTCCTATAATATTATTCAGTCTTTCAATCAAATTATCCTTTGATTGTGCTAAAATGCGCAAAAATGTTCCGTCTTCATCCTCGCATTTTCTGATAATGACACAGTGCATATAACCGAGTTCGCCTTGAGTTGAATTGACAATAGCTTCCAAAACATTTTCTAACGGGGTCGAAGAATTCATCATATCCCATATATGCTGGAGAGTAAACATTCTTTTATTAGCATCGTTTAACTCTTTAGTGCGCTCTTTTATCTCCTTTTCAAGCTCAAGATTTCGTTCATAAATTTCAAGATAATCTCGTTTTTCATTATATAAATTACTCTCTACTTCCGATACCTTACGCTTTACTTCTTTAAATTTATCAAATATTCCCATAAAGGTTTTCCTTGCTATACAAAATGTTAAGCTATTATATCATTTTAGCTGGCATTTTGGCAATAATGTAACCTAAAGCATTTGCTCAATAACTTCCAAAACATTTTCAACACTTGGTGAATATGTACATTCATTCGTTTTAAATTTGCATTTACGCTTGAAACAAGGCTGGCAAGATAGTCCTACCCCACCTAGTGAAACATATTTATCTTTTGCGCCCAACGGTCCAAGAACTTCTTTTGGTGTACAGGTAAATATCGCAATAACTTTAGGGTTTCTTGTTGCCCAAGCCAAATGCGCACTGCCCGAATCAGGTGATAATACTAAATCTGCTCTTGAAAAGACCTCCGCAAGTTCCAAAATATTTGTTTTTCCTGCAAGATTTATTCCGCATCCGTTTGAAATATATTCTATCAATTCGTTATTGTCAGGTCCGCCCGTATAAACAAGATTATATTTGTAAGATAATTTATCAATAAGGTTTTTCCAATTATCTTTATCCCAATGCTTGTTACCCCAAGTAGTTGCCGGCGAAATTACTATCGTCTTTTTGGATTTATCCGTTTGAGATAATAATTCATTTACTTTTTCAATTTGTTCTTCTGTTCTTTGAGGCAGGGTAACTTTTATATCTTCAGGCTTTACTTCAATCCCCAAATAGTTTGCATATCGTAAGTAGTTCATAACAATAGGGGAATCCGGTTTATATGAAATATTATCTATCCATTCATTTCCGCCTAAAAGTGATAGTTCACGCCCTTCTTTTGAAATTATTCTTCGTTTTGCTCCGCAAAACAACATCCAATAAAGACTTTTTAACATCATTTGAGAATCTATCGCAATATCAAATTTCTCTTTTCTTAATTGTTTTAATATAGTCAAATACTCTTTAAAACTTTCCAATGACGGACCGCGCTTTTTCCAAACTTTCATAGGAACAAGTATAGCATTATCTACACAAGGATTATTTTTAACAATATCTATTCCTTTTTCGGAAACAAGCCAAGTAACCTCATATCCTGCATCTTTCAAAGCATTTGCCAAAGGAACATTAAAAATAACATCCCCCAATGACGATAATTTTATCAGTAAAACTTTTTTCTTTTTCTCTGTCATATTCTTCTCGCTTCAATTATTATACTTTAAAAATGTTATAAATTTATCTGCATATTTTTTCTGTTTAAGTATATCAAATTCGTCTGATAACAAAATAGTATTGTTCTTATTGCCGGATAATTCCAAAACATGCTCCAAAATTATGACACCGTTTGACAAATGTTTTACAGACTCCAAACTTTTTTCATAAACACCCGAAAAATACGGCGGATCAATATAAATTACATCAAATTTATCCGCCAATTTGGTGCAAACCTTTTGACAGTCACCGAAAAACAGTTTTATATTATTTTCTTTTTCGTATTTGTAAAAATTATTTTTTATAACCGTATAAGCTTTTTTATTATTTTCTATTGCAACAAGTTTTGAAAATCCGCGAGAAACAGCCTCAAGCCCCATAATTCCTGAACCTGCATACATATCAAGAAAACTTTTCCCCTCAAAATCCATCATCGAAGACAATGTATTAAAAATACTCATTCTAACTTTAGACAATGTCGGACGGGTAATATGCTCATCCGGTGCCGTAATTTTTTGTCTGTTATATCTTCCGCCTGTTATATTCATAATAAAACATTATAACAAAAAATGACCGCAATAATATAATTGCGGTCATTTTTAAAAATATCTGATTTACTAATCTTCAATAGCTTTTACTTCAACAGCTTCATCATCCGCTCTGTCAACAATTACGTCACGGATAGATTCTTTGCTTGAAGAAATATTCTTATCTTTGAATTTAGTAATTTGTCTTGCAAATTTATCTGCCAACAAATCAATGCTTGCATACATAGATTCTGCAGATTCTTCACTGTGAATAGAACCTGAATTTGTTTTACAAATTAATTCTGCAATATGTTTTCCTTCTGCAGACGGATTTTTAATAACGGTAAGGATAACGTCTATACCTTGAATTTGGTCATAACGAGCTGCAACTTTACCGATTTTTTCTTTAACATAAGCCTTGATTGCATCTGTAATTTCGATGTTTTTACCGTTAACGTGAATATGCATTTGAAACCTCCATTTTTATACTATCTCCTGCATTTTTCATTATAACACAGATAAGATAAATTTTAAACCCCCAATGTTGTATATATTGCAAATACAAGCTTTTCGCGCTAACACCAAACGCGCACACAACATTTGAAGAATTATATACTGTAACAAAATAAATTTTTCAGCAGAAAAACAATACCATTTTAATAAGAAACGACAATATGAAAATCATATTATCAATACCTGCGCTGATATGATTAACTATTCTGCCAAAAATTGAGGTATCTCAACATCCGGAGTACCGATAACTCTAACTAACTCTAATACGGATGCTTTCATTTGACATTTTTGGGATGAACCGCTGAAGAAATCTTTGTAATAGCATCCTTCACAATTGCATCCTCTTTTATAACATTCAACAGCCGTTGCAGTCCATCTTCTTACCGCTACCGCTCTGCCCATATCTCTACTTCTAAACAATTTATTTTATCTCCACTTATCTGAACTAAAACAGACGCAAGAATACAATGAAATATCTCGCGACATCTCCCCTAAAGCCGTCGTATCAATGTCTTTCAACTTTATATACCAATTATAAAAAATAAGCCTGATTTTTCAAGAGGAATACATGTTGTTATTAAGTTTTGTAACAAGCCCCTAACTCCCACTCCACGCTTATTTTAGGCACTTCTCAACACCCTCGAAACCATGTCATGCCATGGATTTAAGCCACCTGAAATCAAGCAAAACCATGTGCTGACATGGTTTTGCATGTGTATATATAGTATTAAGTTTTGTAAAAATATGCGTATTTTCTTGGTTTCCAAGCATGTCAAATTAATTTTTTTCAAAACAAAAGGGCATGACCCATCACAAAATCATGCCGCTTTTGTGGCGAAAAATTCTTATCAGGTCATGCAATCTGAAAAAAATTATCGCCTTAAGAACTTGCCCATTTATGTTGCATGCCCGTTAAAGTCACGGTGTAACTCGAGCGAAGTTCAATCATCTTACATATAGAATAATAATATTTTTCAATTTATTTTTCATTCCCTTTTAGTTTAGCTTTTTGTTTAATACTTTTAGGTAATGAAATTTTAGAAAATGTAATCAACAATTCACATATAGGAGAATAAATATGGTTTGCAAAATGATGCTTTTTGATTACAGAGATTTTGAAAAACACTATTTTGAAAAAGCAAATTTGGATAATTTTGATATAAAATTTTACGATTTCCCGTTGAATGACGAAACAATAAATCATATTCCGATTGAAGAAATAGAAAAAACTAACGCTATTAGCGTTTTCACCACATCAAAAGTAAATGATGAAATTCTTGATAGATTCAAAAACTTGCGAGTGATTTCAACACGTTCGTCCGAATATTCTCACATAAATCTACAAGCTTGCATTGATAGAAATATTGCGCTTATTAATGTAGAAACCCCATGGCAAGATGTGCCAAATTATATTCTATTACAAACCTTCAAAAAAATAACGGAAGTTCTTTGCGGCTGCAGAGATAATCGAATAGTATAATTATTTTTGCATAATCTGAACAGATATTGCACCAAAGAAAAAATCTTTTCGCTTGACAAATTTGAAACCTGCATTTTCAAATTCTTCAATTATTTCATCGGGTTGCGGGTATTCATTTTTAGTATTTATGAGATATTCGTAATTCGAAGATTTTTTTTTGCAAAATTTTACGATATAAGGCACAATAAAATCAAAAATTTTACTTAAAAAATTATGTTCGCCGAAATCAAGATGTAAAAATTGACCGTTTGGTTTTAAAACACGATAAATTTCTTCCAAAGCTTTTTGTCTGTTTTCGACATTACGAAGCCCAAAGCCTATTGTAATGACATCGAACTCATTTTCACCAAAAGCTAAATCCGTAACATCACCTTGTATAAAAACACCATGCGGATTTTTCGATTTTGCAATTTTTATCATTTCTTTTGAAAAATCCAAACCGATAACACGCAATCCGCTTTTGCTTAAAATACGCACAAAATCACCCGTTCCGCAGCAGGCATCCAATATCATCATATTTTCGCGAAGTTCAAGCTGTTTTAGCGCAAAAAGTTTTATAATATAGTGACTGCCAAAAGAGATTATATTGTTCATATAATCATAATATGATGCGATTTCATCAAACATTTCGGAGATTTTTAAAGGATTTTTATCTTGCATAGTTTATTTATTATAACAAAACTTAATATATTCAGTAATCATATTTCGGATTGTAAAGCAAATTTTTAAAGTTCAATCTTTCGATTGAGTTTGTCATTTTTTTATCATTTTTAAAAATGAAAAGTGTTGATTTTACACATTTCTAACTACATTTATTATGTAAATTTTTGTTAAATATTTATATTAAAAATTTAAGAAATATAGAAAACTTGTCGTTACATGTATTATAATATATATAGAAGATATACATCCGGACAAAACGCTTGTAATTACCCTCAAATATTTTGATATAATCAAAATAGAAAGGTGGCGATATATATGAGCAACCTGCAATTCCAAAACGATTTGGACAAATTGGTAGAAATTTTACCACAGAAGATTCGTGAGTGCATTAATTATCAGAATATGGACGATGCAATAGAAATCGTGGTTGATTTAGGCAGAGTTCCTGAAATACGCCATTCTGACGGTCATATTGAATATTTACAAGCCCCTGATGTTACAGATGAAGATATTGAGTTTATAACTTCGCGAGTACAAGAATTTACTTCCGACAATCGTTCAGGTATTGCAGGAACGTTGCACAGAATTTCTGCAATCCGTAACAGGCAAGGAAAAATTGTCGGGCTAACCTGCCGTATCGGGCGTGTTGTAACGGGCACTATTTCCTGCATAAAAGATATATGTTTACAAAATAAAAGTATTCTGTTTTTAGGGCGTCCGGGAGTCGGAAAAACAACAAAATTGAGAGAAATTTCACGTTTGGTAGCCGACGAACTTGCAAAACGTGTGGTTATCGTCGACACATCAAACGAAATTGCAGGGGACGGAGATGTGCCGCATCCTGCAGTCGGTCATGCCAGAAGAATGCAGGTTAGACAACCTGAATTTCAAAAAGATATTATGATTGAGGCAGTCGAAAACCACACGCCTGAAGTCATAATAGTTGATGAAATCGGAACGGAAGAAGAAGCTCAAGCTGCCCGTACTATTGCAGAGCGCGGGGTAATGCTTATTGCAACCGCTCATGGTAACACTTTAGAAAACCTTATCAAAAACCCGACACTATCGGATTTGGTCGGAGGTATTCAGTCTGTTACATTGGGAGATGATGAAGCAAAACGCAGAGCATCTCAAAAAACCGTTCTGGAACGTGAAAAACAACCGACATTTGATATTGTTATCGAGATATTAGACAGAAATACTTTAGCCGTATATAAAGATACAGCGGAAGCGGTAGATTATATATTGAGAGGATGGCCGATTAAGCCGGAGATTAGAAAAGTTGATAAAACTTACGAATTTACCGCTCCCGCACCGATTTCAAATACAAAAGTTCCAAATGTTATTGATAAAATCAATAAGCTTGACAATACGATTGAACATCCGGAAAGCTTAAAATTCAGCTTCTCAAGACAAAAATATGTTGAAGATGTAAAAAAATTCAAAAAGATATATCTTTATGCCGTATCAAGAAGTATTGCGGAAAAAGTAATCGAACGTCTTGATTTGAATGCAGAAATAACAAGAAACATTGATGATGCCGATATAGTAATTGCACACAAAAACTTTGTAAAAGGCGGAGCAAAAGTTCTTTCTACAGCAGAAAAAGACAGACTGCAGATATTTTATGTAAAAACAAATTCAATGGCGCAAATACAAAAAATTATTAAACAGGCGCTTGATATTGCAGAAATGAACGAAACTCAAACTTTTTATGACATAACAGAAAGCGCACTGGACGAAGCAAAAGCCGCTATTGAAAAAATTCTGACAGGGGTTGTAAAAGATATTGAATTAAAACCGCAAAACCAACAAATACGAAAACTTCAACACGAGCTGGCAGAACAGCATAACCTTGAATCAACTTCTGTCGGAGAAGGCGAAAATCGCCATTTAAGACTTCGCATTGTCGGCGGTACAGAATTTAAAGACAAAGAGAGCTAAAAAACATATAGCCTGATACATATTGTACTAAACTTGTGCTTCTTTATTTTTATTTGTCATAATAGCATCACGAACAGCAATTGCCAGTCTTACCGATAATGCAACCATTGTTGCCCCTAATACATAGGTACTCAATGCTCTTAAATGACAATTATTAAAATTTTTAAGTAATTCTTTTGATAATAAAGGTTTTGCCATCTTTGAACCGCGAACACTTGCCAAACCTTCTTCTGCTATTGTTGGAACTAATGCCGCAAAGGTTAATTTCCCTGCATTATTTTTTATAAAATCACCTGTTTTATCAAGATTATCTTTTGGCGCTTCGCCTTCCTGTTT
Organism: uncultured bacterium; assembly: GCA_900314375.1. Classification (GTDB taxonomy): domain Bacteria; phylum Cyanobacteriota; class Vampirovibrionia; order Gastranaerophilales; family Gastranaerophilaceae; genus Zag111. Next base: position 4,415 of record OMVC01000155.1, on the reverse strand, counting down.
TTTATTTTTCAACAACCCAACCGCTAAAATTAGAGGAGGAACCAACATTGCAAGCGGATGTCTGCCATAAGCCAAAATTCTTGTATATTTATCGGTATTATTTAATGCATGCCCCATTTCATGAAACGCAGCAGCAGGCATTTTGTTTAAATTTATATTTATCGTTTTACTAAAAGGATGATAAAAAGCATTTTCACCATCTGCAGCAATTTGCAATGCCTTAAATATATTCTTATCCTTTTTCATAATTCGATCAACGGTTGCTTTTTGAAGCGTAATCATTTTTTCACTATAACCCAATTTATGCAACATATTTTCTATAATTTGCATAATTTTTTTATTGAATTCCGTATTAATTTTTTGCACATTCTCTGTCGTAACATTATTGAGAACGACACCGCGATTTTTTAAACCAATGCCATCAAAAGCTTGTAAAACGGCATTTTTTATTGTTCCTTTTTCTGATGAGTTAAAACCATGCTTCAATGGCTTCATTACCACTTTTGCATAAGGTTGACGTACATATTTTTTCGTCATTTTTTGCGCAACGTTATAAGTTGCATACCCGACACCGGCACCAATTGCCCTATTTAAATAATCATCTTGGTCTAACATAAAATAATACCTGTTTTCACTACACTATTCACTATATAATAAATACAGCAATAAAATTTTATTGCGTAATTTTTATTCTCATTTAACATATTGTTACACATACAAAAATTTGCAAATAACCTTACTCTTTTATAACTTCAATCGTCTCATAATCCGTCAAATACGGTAGATGAGCCTCTGTTATAAGTTCTCCCGGTAGCAATATAGAAATTCCCGGAGGACATTCCGCAACAACTTCGCCTGACAATCTGCCTACTGCTCGTTCTTTCGGGATAATTTCTTTTGGTGAAAAATATGCTTCGCGCAAATTTTTCTTTATAATCGGCGTTAACATAGGCATGTGTTTTTTGTTTTCAAGATAATAAATGTCTTTATAATCATGTTCATCAATTTTATGCAGACAATTTGCCAAGTATTCAAAATCAGAGCGCTTATTGCCGATATTACTTAAAATCAAAACTCCCGCATCACTTGCGCTTTCGACTTCTATGCCGAAATCTATTTCTAAAATCGATTCTAAACGTTTACCGGACAAACCGTCGGCTTTTATAAAAATCTTTGTTACATCAGTTTTATATCCGAAATCTGATTTTAACTGATGAATATGCTCCATTTTGTCTATTTCAGAACGCAAATATTTTGCATTTTGTATTGCGCGGTTTAATTGTCTTTGACCTCTTGAACTCTGCAAATTTGCTCTTGAAGCATCTAGACTCCCTAAAAGCATTAAAGAAGGACTTGTTGTATGTAATAAAGTTAGTGAGCGTTCAACATCTTCTGCGTTAATCTTTGAATTTTTACTGATATGAAGCATTGAAGATTGGCTCATACTTCCGCCTGTTTTATGCAGAGAATGAACAACAATATCCGCTCCCAAATTTAAAGATGTTTCAGGCAATTTAGTATTGAAATTCCACAAACATCCGTGTGCTTCATCAACAATCAGCGGAACATCATACTTTTTACAGATATCAGCAATTGCTTTCACATCTGATACAACACCCTCATAAGTCGGATTTGTTATCCAAACAAGCGAAACATTATCATTTTCTTTTAAAAGTTTTTCAACATCTTCTGCTTTAATATTACCCCACAAACCCCAATCGCTAAATTTTTCAGGCAAAACCCACAACGGTTCCGCTCCTGATATAATTAAACCGGTTAATATAGAACGGTGACAATTTCTGTTTACAATAACTTTCTGTCCTTGTTTGGTTAAACCCATAGCGATAGCTAAATTCCCGATAGTAGAACCGTTTAATAAGAAAAATGTTTTTTTGGCGCCGAAAGCTTCCGCTGCTAATTCTTGAGCTTCTTTTATAGGACCTGTTGCAGGGTTTAATGTTCCCAGATTATCAAATTCATCTGTTGTATCGACTTTTAAAGCTTTTTTGCCGATAAGATTACGAAAATCGCTTAATGTTCCCAAACCTTTAGTATGTCCGGGGATATGAAATTGATAAGTCGGATGGTCATAAGCTGTTTTTAAAGCTTCAACTATCGGGGCATGTATTTCTGTTTTTTTGTTGTTCTTCAATTTATTTTGCATACCAACAGATATACTACAAAAAAACTATGAAATCCACAAAATAACATGATATAATTAAGAAATGAAAAGATTTATTAAACTGATACTAATTTCAGCTTTAATATTGTACCCTAACTTATCTAAAGCCGAAAACGAATATATTACTCAAGAGCTTTTGAATACTCCGCAGGAAAACGAAGTAAATCTTGTGACGGATAGTGTTGATAATGGTACTGCACAAAACATCTCATCAAATACCGTTGATGATAATAATTTTTCGGACGGGGTTGAAGAAGAATTTGAGCTCTTTGAGCAAATCGGCAAAAAACAAGAACCTTCAACAACTGAAGAATCATTATACACAAGACTGCTTAAAACCAATATAACAAGAACCGATGTTCCGTCATTTTTACTAAAAGATGAATTAACTCACGAATTTTCAAAAGGCCCGATAAAAGAGTTACAGCTTTTTGGAGGCTATAGAGGCTCTATAAGCGCAATATTAGCACCTCGTAAATATGCAACAAAATACGATAACCTGACAACGGAAGTTGGTTTCTTCGGGAAACTAAAAAATCCTAATTATGAGTTTAAATTAAGTTTTTTACCGGTTGTAAAAGAAGGAGTGAATTATTTTGACGCATTTTGGGGTGATGCGTATATTGCGTATAATAAAATTCCGAATCACCGAATACAAATTGGGCGTTCTCGCGGTCAAGTCGGGATTGAAGGCGGAACATCAAGTTATACACTGCCATTTGTAAGCCGTTCGCAAATCGGACGAAATTTCGGCAACTTACGAACAACCGCCATAAAGGTTATCGGAAACTACAATTATGTTGATTACAGTTTAGCGTTCGGTTCGTCAGGCAGGTACTTTACAAGCGGCATGCCAGGGGCTGAATTTACAGGCTGGATAAATGTAAAGCCGTTCGGTTCAAAAGACGGCAAATTGGGTAAGTTAACACTTGGCGGCGGGTTAAATTCGGGGCATAATCGGTTTAATTATAACGTAGGAACGGTTTATGTCGGCTATAAGCACAAACAATTATGGACAAATTTTGAAGCTGCAATAGCTGACGGATACAATGGCGCCGCCGCGTTAAGTACCGCAAAAGCAAGCGGTTTTGCATACACTTTGGGCTGGAAAGTGAAACCATACCTCCAACTAATCGGAAGAGTCGATCAATTTGATCCTGACAGAAAGACTTCACATAATCGTAAAACAGAATATTCCGCAGGTATAAATTGGTTTATTAAAGGGCAAGCGATAAAACTTGTTCTAAATTACGTTTTTTGTGAAAATCAAGGACAAAAAGACAGTCAAAGAATTATCCTATTTACCCAAATTGTTCTGTAATTTATTTTGATATAATCAAACAATCGTAGATTTTATCTATTTTTTCCTGCATTTCGGAAAATCTTAATTTCATATCTTCGTAACTGTTTAGGGTTACAAATCGAGCTTCGATATCTCTTAAAATTTCTCGGTGTTTTCGTTCTAATTGTTCAGGGGTCACAACTATTCGTTGTTGTATCAGAAATACCATAACAACGATGATTACAGGGGAATAATAAAGTATTGTATCCATAAAATACTCCTTTCTTTAGTATAAATTTTGGAACAGATGTGCAGGTTGTTATTACAGAAGCACAGAGGTCAGGAAGGCAAGAGGGCAGGCTTTTTATTTAATGAAAAAGTGAAAGTGGAAAATTGAAAATTGTTTCGGTTTTTTATTCCCTCTCCTAAAATCAGGAGAGGGCTGGGGTGAGGTTTTGTATTAGAGGCGTAGAGGAATAGTCAAGTAGGGTAGACTTCAGTCTACCGAGAACTCTTTCCAATCAGGGTCGTTTGGATTGAAGTCGTATTATATTGACACAGATAAATATTTCTTGTAATATGGAAATATTATTAAGCAAATAGTTTTAATATACACTATAATAAAATTATGAAAAATGTACTATTTAAACTATATTTTATATTCGTATTTATTTTACTAGCATATACAATGTTGGTATCCTTTAGTTTTGCTCTGGTTTTTTTGGCTTTTTTAAGCATGCCACAAAAAGAAGATGCCGTTTTTATTATTCTTATTGCACTATTGATTATGTTTATTATTTCTCTTGCAAAATTATACATTGATTTAAAGACGCTAAAGGGAGCTATTAAACTAATACATAAGGAAATATTTACAAAACGTGATATTATTTTTAGTACTATTTCTATAATAACATCTTTATATTTTATATATATAAATTATAATAAATTGTT
>OMVC01000047.1 GCA_900314375.1 uncultured bacterium | reverse complement strand
GTACTGCTGTTCCTGCTTGTTGAGCAAGTTGTTTTTCTAATTTGTCAACTTGTGCGCGGTAAACTTTTTCGTATCGTGTACCTTTAAATTTTTCTGCTAATTCTTTATTTTTAGCTAAACTTTGTTCTAATTTACCTAATGCATCTTGTTGTCCGGTGAATGTAATACCTTGTTTTCTTGCAAAATCACCAATAGTGTTTGTTGCAGGTTTGTTGTAGCCTGCTACAGGTGTTAAGCCAGTCGGATTTTGTGCCGCAGGGCGGCTGATTCTAATGTTACTCATCTTAATTTTCCCCTTTTTAAATTGTGTAATATCCCCTTATGTTTTTATAAAGTATTTTGTTTTTTTAGAATTTACTTTGTGTATTTACGGAGTATATACTAAATTAACAATTGTTTACAATAATTGGCAAAAGCTATTTATAGCACAGGTTTTACATGTGAAAATTTTGTTTGATTTTCGTGTTATAATCATACAATGCGAGTATTAATAGTAGATGATGTTCCCGGATGGGTTAGGTTTCATAGGAATAATTTGGAATATTTGAATATAACAAATTTGGAAATTGATACTGCAAATTCGGCACTGCAAGCGTTATCTAAAGTAGAAGTATCAATTGCCAATCCTTATGATGTAATATTTACGGATATGCAAATGGAAAGTAATTTTTTGCCAAAACTTGCCGGAGAATGGCTGATTGAGCAAATTCAAATGATGAAAGAATATAAAAACACAAAAATTGTAATAATTTCTGCCAGTCCTTCAATAAATTTGATTGCTCAAAAATATGGTGTGGAATATGTTTCAAAATATAATGTAAGAAATTCTGATTCTGAAATTTACAGACAATTTTTAGAATAAGAGAGTGCTTTATAATAATCGGTATTTTTATTAAGTTTTTCAAATAGAGCAATTGCATCAAGGTTACCGCCTAATCCGTTATAAGAGATGTCTACGGCATAAGTACCTTCATTTATTGCATTCAAGGTGTTATTAAGTGCATTATTTGTGTTGTTGTGTGCATGGAAACTTATATTGTCATATCCGATATTGCGCAACTTATCAAAATATATTTTTATCTCTTGCGGTTGAACTGTACCATAAGTGTCTGCAATATACAAACTTTTCAAAATATTTTTGTTTTTCCAATTTTGGAGTATTTCATAGTGTTGCGGTTTTAAGTTTGGGATTTCCATCAGTTGGATAAAAATTCCATATCCCCTTAAGTTCAATTCTTCAGCATAATATAAAGTTTGCTCTATTTTTTCAGGGTGCGTTGCAAGTCTTATAAAATCGACATAATCATCTTTTGAATTGGTGAAATCATCTAAAGATAATCTTGAAGTATCTGCCATTATGCCTAACTTGAGATTTTTCTTTTTTTGATAAAATTTTCGACATAATTCAATATCGCAATTAAAAAATTCGCCTTTGTTTTCTTTATCAATATAATTGCGATAGCCCAGTTCAACAAAATCTACGCCGGAATTATTGCAACATTCAAGATAATTCATCACAAATTCGTGTTCGAAATTCCAATTTGTTTGATGTCCTCCATCACGCAGAGTCGTATCTAAAATCTTTACCATAAGCCAATTTTAACATGAAAGTATAATTTTACCATGTAGGGTAATTTATTTTAAAAACAGTCGTTTTAACATGAATCTATATCAGAAGAAGGAGTTTACAACTATGACGAATACTGCTTGGCAAGCAAATGTTGCTCGCTTAAAAGAATTGAACAATTTATTCATTGAAATGACGGCAAAATCGTGTAATCAGCGTTGCAAGCATTGTTATATCGATTTTCCTATGTATAAAAAGGTTGAAGATTTTATTAGTATTGATATTATAAAAAATGCACTCAATGATACAACTAAAGATAATATAAAATGTATTTATTTAACCGGCGCAGAACCTATGACTCATCCTGATTTTAATGCAATTTTAAGATTATGTTTGAAGCGTTGTAGTGTATGTATTTGTACAAACGGAAGTTTTATAAACGAGAAAAAAGCTCGGTTTTTAAAAAAAGTCGAAGGTGAATCCGATAATGAAATAATTTTCAAAATCAGTATTGACCACTATAACGAAGTTAAAAATGATGACATACGAGCTCGCGGTTCTTTCAGACAAGCTGTATTTGCCGTAAAACATCTTGTAAAATACGGATTTGAACCTATTATTGTTTGTGCAAATTATTATAAAGAATCAGAAGAAAATTTATATAACCAATTTTGCGAGGTTTTTTCCAAAGTCAATTATTCGCTTGATAACAGTCATTTGCAGGTAATTCCTTGGTATGATAGAAATAATAAAGAAGAATTTGACGAAAATTTTAAAAATAATTATAAAAAACTTGATTGTGAAACCTCAAGAGTAATAACATCAAAAGGAGTTTACAGTTGTCCGTTCTTATCTGATGATTATCGAGGCAGATGCGGGAGCAGTTTTAGGGATTATTCAGATAAGTGCAGTCTTGAAACTGATTTTTGCCAAACTTGTTTGAAATATGGAAATAGAATATTTAGTATTGATTTTGAAGGTTTTGATAAGTAGTATTTAATTAAATATAAATAAGGAGAAAATTATGAATATTTTGTATGTCGATGCATCTTTATATGAAGATTCCAGAACAAAAAGTCTTGCTGATTATTTTTTATCAAAATTGGGTAGTGAACATAATGTTAAAAAAATAAAATTAACTGAAGAAAATATCCCTCCATTAGATATTGAAACCCTTGAAAGACGAACAAATATGGCAAATGAAATGAATTTTGATGATCCTGTATTTTATTATGCGAAAGATTATATGAATTCCGATATGATTATAATGGTTGCACCATATTGGGATTTGTCATTCCCTGCAGTGTTAAAGCTTTATATAGAATCAGTAAATATTCCGAATCTTGTATTTAAATATGATGAAAACGGTCATCCGGAAGGTTTGTGTATGGCAAAAAGACTCGTATATATTATGACTGCAGGCGGTAAAATTGATGATGATTACGGCTATGAATATGTAAAAGCGTTAGCTAAAAAATTCCATGGCATTGAGCATGTTGATAAAATAGAAGCTGAAAATTTAGATATTATTGATGCAAAGGTTGAAGATGAACTGAATAAAGCACGAAAGAAAATCGACAATTTGGTAAAAGACATAGAAAAAAACATTCGACAGAACTAATCGAATGTTTAAATTGTTTGAAATCCGGAAAAAATTTGTTTTAAAATGGCATATTTTTTCCGGATATCTCTATTATCTAAATACTACTACTGTTCCGAATATACAATTTCATTGTATTCATCCGGGCGGTAATTTGTTGTAGATGTTTTTTTATTGTTAGCATCATATTCAATTATTTGTTTATGGTATTTTTTATTTTTTGCAAACGGAACACCATCCGCATATTCTACTTCACCTTTTTCATAGATTTCTACTCTGGCAACATCTTCTGAAGGTTCTTCATATATGGTTTCGACTTTATGGTATCCGCCTTTGCCGTTAAGTGTAAAATAGCCTTTGTATTCAATATCTGTAGATTCAAGCTTTTCATTGCCATCATTTGTGTAATATTCTGTTATTGTTTTATCCGGATAATAATATATTTTTTCAATTCCTTGTGTCGGGCAATAAGTTGGCTCTGAACAGGAAATACTCGGTTCATTCGCGTGTATTATTATTCGACGGACTCTTTTACCATTTCTGTTGTATCCGTCAGCTCCGATTATTCTGTATGAATTTACATAATCCGGATCGTCATCTTCCCATTTGTCAACATTTACAATGGATTTATCTTTTTTCATAAATTTATCGATTATAGGATTATAATCTGTGGTATCTTTCATTGATTCATAATCCATATCTTCTTTTATTGGTTTTTCATAATCATATAAATCTATTTCACGTGCATTTTTTTCAATGTTGTCCTCTTGCGCAATTATCATATCCCAGTGTGCTTGGGGCATATCTTCAGGAGAACGGGAATCTTTACATCCGCCTAAACCTAAAGTTGCGAGAATCATTGGGGTATAAATTAAATATTTTTTTGCATCATCTGATTTTTTAGAACCTTCAAAACTTAAAATATTATCAATTTGTTCTTTACGTTTTTGAACAGGTTGAAATCTGCTTGATAACACAGGGAATGCATAATTTGTACCAATTTTCACTCGTTATCTCCTTTTGCATTTATGAGTTAATTAAATATTATCAAAAAAATTTTTGCTATTAAATCGTGTTTTTTTACATTTGTTAATATGTTTTTGTTATAAAATACAATAGATAGAGGGAAAGATTATGGATATAAAAGCAATTATTTTGGCAGCAGGTAAAGGTACGAGGATGAAATCGGAAACTACACCTAAAGTTTTGCACGAAATTATGGGTAAAACTTTGTTGGGTTATGTTATGGATAATGTAAAATTATTTACCAAAGAGCAATATGTTATTGTCGGTCATCAATCGGAAGCCGTTGAAAAATATATTACAGATAATTACGACTCTGCAAAAACAGTCCTTCAATCTCCGCAACTCGGCACAGGGCATGCGGTTTCTATGGTTTGTCCTTATCTTGAAAATTATGAAGGTCAGGTTTTAATTCTTTGTGGGGACACCCCGTTAATCAAAGAGGATACGTTGAAAAAGTTTGTAGAATTCCATAATTCAAATAATTCTGATTTAACCGTTATGAGTACTATTTTCGACAATCCGACAAATTACGGAAGAATAATAAGAGAAAATGATAATACCCTTAAATGCATTGTAGAAGAAAAAGATGCAACTCCTGAACAAAAAGCCGTAAAAGAAGTTAATGCGGGAATTTACTGTTTGAATTGGGGAAAGATAAAAAATGCATTTTCACAATTAAAAACCAACAATGCACAAGGCGAATACTATTTAACAGATATCATTCAATGGGGTAAAGAACAAAAACTTAATGTCAATGCGTTTATTTTGGAAAACAGCGATGAAATATACGGTATAAATTCAAGACAAAATTTAGCTCAAGCAACAAAAATAATGAATTTAAGAAAGCTTGATGAACTTATGACAAGCGGTGTAACAATTGTTGACCCTCGCTGTACTTGGATTAGCGAAGACACTCAAATCGGGCAGGACACCATAATTTATCCTTCCACCTACATTGAAGGTAAAAATATTATTGGTAAAAACTGTAAAATAGGACCTTGCGCGCATCTACGCGGTGGGGTGGAAGTTTGTGACAATGTAAAAGTCGGAAATTTTGTTGAGGTTAAAAAATCAAAAATTTCTTCAAATACAAATGTCGGACATCTGTCTTATATCGGGGATTCTGAACTTGGTGAACATGTAAATATTGGCGCAGGAACAATTACTGCCAATTATGACCCGTTATCAAAAGTTAAATCAAAAACAGTATTAAAAGATAACGTAAAAATCGGTTCAAATAGCGTTCTTGTCGCGCCTGTAACCGTAGAGGAAGGCGCAAACGTAGGCGCAGGTTCTATTATAACCAAGAATATTTCATCTTGGGCGCTTGCAATTACACGAGCTCCGTTAAAAGTTTTGGAAAATTGGGTAAAAAGAAAAATATAATTACGGATAAAAGTCAACCCTACAAACTTCCAACCATATTATATAAACAGACTACGCTTCTGCGCCTATATTATCTTGCTTTACTTTTTTCTTTTAAGTTTTATCATGAAAATTGATAGGGAGAAGAATTATGTACGACGTTAAATCACCTCACGCAACAGAATTTATTGATAATAATGAGGTTTTAGAAACTTTAGATTATGCCGAAAAAAATAAAAATAATACAGAACTGATTGATAAAATTTTAGAAAAAGCAAAGCTCGGAAACGGCTTGACACATAGAGAAGCATCCGTATTATTAGCTTGTGAAATTCCGCAAAAAAATGAAGAAATTTTCTCTCTTGCAAAAAAAATTAAACAAGAATATTACGGAAACAGAATTGTTTTGTTTGCGCCGTTGTATTTATCAAATTATTGCGTAAACGGCTGTGTATACTGTCCTTATCATGCTAAAAATAAGCATATTCCGCGCAAAAAAATGACTCAAGATGAAATAAAAGAAGAAGTTATTGCTTTGCAAGATATGGGTCATAAACGACTTGCGCTGGAAACGGGTGAAGACCCTGTTAATAATCCGATTGAGTATGTCTTGGAGTCAATAAAAACAATTTATTCAATCAATCATAAAAACGGAGCAATCCGCAGAGTTAATGTTAATATCGCGGCGACAACCGTTGAAAATTATAAAAAATTAAAAGAAGCAGGAATAGGAACATATATTCTTTTCCAAGAAACATATAATAAAGAGCGTTATGAAAAACTTCATCCGACAGGCCCGAAACATAATTACGATTATCATACGGAAGCTATGGACAGAGCCATGCAAGGCGGAATTGATGATGTCGGAATGGGGGTTTTATTTGGACTTTCTACTTTTAAATATGAATTTGCAGCATTGTTGATGCATGCAGAGCATTTGGAAGCTGTATATGGCGTCGGGCCTCATACAATTTCTGTTCCGAGAATAAGGAGAGCCGATGATATTGACCCTTCCGCTTTTGAAAACGGAATTGATGATGATACTTTTGCAAAAATTGTTGCTTGCATAAGGATTTCTGTACCATATACAGGTATGATAATTTCTACAAGAGAATCGAAAAAATGCAGAGAGCGTGTACTTGAATTAGGCGTTTCTCAAATTTCGGGCGGTTCAAAAACAAGTGTTGGTGGTTATGCGCATCCTGAAATTGAATCGGAAGAAGATACCGCTCAATTTGATGTCGAAGACAGAAGAACACTTGATGAAATTATAAAATGGCTTATGGAGTTAGGATATGTGCCGAGTTTTTGTACGGCTTGCTACCGTGCAGGCAGAGTCGGCGACAGATTTATGGAAATTTGCAAAGAAAAACAAATTCACAATTTCTGTCATCCGAATGCACTTATTACTTTGAAAGAATTTTTAGAAGATTATGCATCCCCTAAAACAAAAGAAATCGGCGAAAGGCTTATAGCAAAAGAACTTGACGATATTGAGAGCCCTAAAATCATAAAAGAAAAAACCGTTGAATACTTAAAAAAAATTGAAAAAGGGGAAAGGGATTTTAGGTTTTAGTCGACTTACCGATTGTAAATTCTTTAATTTATATCAATTATTATGATATATTTTAAAAGAGAGGAGATACTCATGAATAAAAAGACGATTATTTCAATTTTAGCAATATTAATTATCCCGTTATTAGCATTTTTTTGCTTAACCTTGAACAAGGACACTGCGGTTGCAAATACTAATAGTTTGCCTCAAATAATAAAATTCTCATCGTCAATGTGCTTGGAATGTAAGCAAGTAGAGGGAATATTTAAAGAAATTTTACCGAAATATAAAGACAAAGTCGCATATACTTCTGTAATGGTTGACAGTCGTAAAGATATGGACAATAACCTGATAAAAAAATATAAAATTCAGCTTGTTCCAACGGTTGTTATGTTGAATTCAGATGGATCAAAAGCTCAAGTTATTGAGGGTGCGGTATCTAAAGAAGAATATGAAAACTGCATAAAAGGACTTAAATAATAATGGAAGAACTGGTTCAAATATTTTCTAATCCGTCAAGTATTTATGCATTATTCGGAATATCTTTTTTAGGAGGTTTAATCGCGTCTGTTTCACCGTGTTCTTTATCTATGTTACCTTTAATTGTCGGCTATGTGGGTGGTTATTCCGACGAAAAACCAACTAAAATATTAGTACAAATGATGTTTTTTGTTTTAGGTGCAAGTATTGTTTTTTCAATAATCGGAATAATCTGTGCTTTAACAGGGAAAATATTTGTCGGAAACCCTTATTTTTCTTTAATCGTTGCATCAATAATCCTTATAATGGGTTTGAATATTGTCGGGGTTTTGGAATTTCAAATGCCTGTATTGATAAAAGAAATTCCGCAAAATAATTTTAATAACGATTTTTTGTATCCGATATTATTGGGTGCGGTTTTTGCAATAATAGGAACGCCTTGTTCTACCCCGATTTTAGCCAGCATAATGGCTTTTGCTTCAATGTCGGCTAATATCGCACAATCCGTTTTGATGTTATTTTTATTTTCATTAGGTCAGGGTTTGATATTAATTTTTGCAGGTTGGCTAACTTCCAAAATAAAATCTTCAGGCGAAAAATTTTACAATTTTTCCGAAAAAATAATGAAAATTAGCGGAATTTTACTTATTTTAATTGCCATATTTATTTATTATAAAATTTTTAGCGCAGTAATATAATTTCCGTATCATTTCTGTTATATTTTATGCTTTTATCATTGTAAAATAGGGAATTTCATGATATTATCAAAACAGATTAGGAGAATGTATTATGAAAACTTATGAAGGTCAGTTAGTTGCGTCAGAAAATGACAAATTTTGCATAATATTAGCAAGATTTAACGATTTTATCGGGGCAAAATTACTTTCAGGCGCTATTGATGAATTAAAACGCCACGGAGTAAAAGAAGATAATATTGAAATCGTACGCGTCCCGGGAGCATTTGAAATACCGGTAATTGCACAAAAAGCGGCTCAATCAAAAAAATATTCTGCAGTTATAACATTAGGAGCGGTTATAAAAGGAGCAACCCCTCATTTCGATTATGTTTCAAACGAAGTAGCAAAAGGTGTTGCACAGGTCAGTTTAAATACAGGTATCCCTGTAACTTTTGGTGTTTTAACTACGGATAATATAGAGCAGGCTATAGAAAGAGCTGGAACAAAAGCAGGAAATAAAGGTTCCGATGCTGCAAGAACCGCTATCGAGATGGCAAATCTTGTTAAAGAATTAAATAGTTGAATTGTTTAACTGTTGAAAAGTTGAAAGGTATATTTCTGTTATTAAAATACACCATTTGCCTATATAACTATTCAGCAATAAATCATTAAACCATAATAAAAAGGAGTTTGAAAAATGAGTGAAGTAATCACCGAATACAGAAATGAAAACACAAAAGATATCGATTTATTATCAACAATTGATATGGTTCGAAAAATGAATGAAGAAGACCAAATTGTTGCAAAAGTTGTGGGTGATGTATCTGCAGATATAGCAGCAGCAATAGATATGATTGCAAAAGCATTTTTAAAGGGCGGGAGATTATTTTACTTTGGTGCCGGAACTTCAGGCAGATTAGGAGTTTTAGATGCTTCTGAGTGTCCTCCGACTTTTAGCGTTGATCCGTCTATGGTTCAAGGCAGAATTGCAGGCGGCAAGGACGCATTATTGACTGCAGTTGAAGGTGCGGAAGATAATTTCGATTCAGGAAAAGAAGATGCTTCTGTATTGACGGATAAAGATATTTGCGTTGTAATATCCGCAAGCGGAAACCCTAAATACTTGTTGGGTGTTTTGGATAAAGCTGACGAAATCGGTTGTGCAACGATTGCTGTTACTTGTAATTCTCAAGGCAGAATTGCGCAAGAAGCAGGGCATGTTATTTGTACAGAGGTCGGGCCTGAAGTTATTGCCGGTTCAAGTCGATTGAAAGCCGGTACTGCTCAAAAAATGGTGCTTAATATGCTTTCAACAGGTTCTATGATAAAGATAGGCAAGACTTATGAGAACTTTATGATAGATTTAAAAGCAGTAAATGAAAAATTAAAAGACCGCGCAATCCGTATTGTTTCACAAATCTCGGAAGTATCAAACAGTGAAGCTTTAGCTGCATTGTTAAAATGTAATTGGGAAATAAAAACCGCAATAATAATGATTAGAATGAATACTGATGCAGATAGCGCAAGACTTGAATTGAAAAAACATGGCGGAGTATTAAGAAAACTTCTTAACGAAGAAAGTTTAATTTAATTTTTGTAAATCAAATCTTTTATAAGTAGCAAAAAGTATAAAAAAATTGTTTTTATATATGTAACTTATGAAAGGTGATTTGTGTCTGTAGATAAAATTTCAATGCCGGCTTTGATGTGTATTTGTGCTGCTTCAGATTACGAAGGAGCAGAGATTGCACGCAGATTGCGAGCCTTGGGTATAGAACCTACGGGAGATAAGCAAGCTAATAAAGCAAAACTGCATGAAATTGAAGTAAAAATTGCCAAAGGCAGAAATGAACCGTTGGGAGGTCTTCTTACGGTTTCTTATGCACAAGAGCAGGAAATTATTTCTGCAAAAAAAGAAAAGTTATATGGTTCATTAAATAATTATAAAAAAGAGAAAAATAATAATAAAAAAAATCCATTTGAAGCCGAAGAAATTTTGGGTCAACAAAAAATGGCTATTATAGAGTTGAAAAGACGTGAAGCAAAAGATAGAGCGAAATCTGACAAATTAAGATTAGATAAGCCTACTCAAAAAGTAAAACCAAAGAGAACAAAACAAGAAGAAATCATAATAAATCCTCAAATTTCTCCTGATACGAAAACTGAAACAAAAGAAATTTCGAATTCTTAAATTTTCTTTTCCGTTATTATATACCATAAATTTAAAAGTTATGGTATAATTGGTGTTGTAGTGGATATGTATTATTCTACTATGCGAAAATATAATAATGCCAAGCTTAGGAGGGTGTGATTATGAAATTAACGGTTTTGGGTGCAGGATGCTGGGGATTGACTTTAGCATGGCTTTTGACAAATAATTTTGACCAAATAACCGTATGGGGCAGAGCACAAGATATAAGCGAAGATTTAATAAACAATAAACATACATCAAAACCCTTGGAAGTTCAACTTGATAATAAAGTTGAAATAACTTCGGATTTAGCATCGGCAATTGAGGGCGCGGATATAATTCTTTCCGTTATAGCAACGTCAGGAACCCGTGATGTTTGTGAAAACTTAAAAAAAGCGGGCGTAAAACCGGAACAAATTTTGGTAAATGCTTCAAAAGGTATCGAGTTGCCGTCATTGATGAGAATGTCGGAAGTTATAAAAGATGTTCTACCAGAACAAAAACTGGCAATTTTATCGGGTCCGACATTGGCAAAAGAAGTTTTGCAAGGAAAACCGACTGCAGCTTGTGTTGCTTGTGAGGATATAGAGATTGCAACTTATGTTCAAAAAGCAATGAATGTAGCAGACAAATTCAGATTATACACAAACACAGATGTAATCGGTGTAGAATTGGGCGGAAGTTTGAAAAACGTTATAGCAATCGCTTCAGGTTTTGCTCATACCATGGGGTTGGGCGATAATTGCTCCGGCGCTCTTTTAACAAGAGGGATGGCGGAAATCGTTCGTGTAAGTATTCAATTGGGGGCAAATCCTTCGACTTTGTACGGATTATCAGGAATGGGCGATTTAATTGCAACTTGTTCTTCTCCGATGTCCAGAAATTATACTGTCGGCTCAATGCTGGCGAAAGGTAAAAAAATTAATGATATACTTTCAGAGTTAGGCTCTGTTGCTGAAGGTGTAAAAACATCAAAAGCAATTTGTGAATTGGCAAAAAAATTGGATATAGAAGTTCCTGTATCTAATGCCATATACGAAGCGGTTTACACAGATATTACACCGCAAGAATTATTATCAAAATTAATGAACAGAAAACTTAAAGAAG
>OMVC01000152.1 GCA_900314375.1 uncultured bacterium | reverse complement strand
TGAATATTATTTGACGTCATTTGATATAAATGCTGACAATCTGCCTTTCTTAAAGATTTCGGCTATAAATGAAATAAGGCGTGTGTTGTTACAAAAGTTAACAAAAATTCGTATGGATAGCTATAAAAAAATACCTCAAAAGCCTATTGGTTATGCGCAGTTCCCTGTAGATAAACTTAATTATAATGCTAATGTATACAATGATGAAGCAAAGGCTTTTTATGAGTCTTGCGGATGTAAAATTGAACAATCAGCATTGGAGTCATACAAAAACATTCCGAATGGAATTGTGTTAATGACCTCAAAGCATTGTCTTAAATATGCTTTTGGACTATGTTCAAAAACTTCAAAATTTGGTAAAAAATTGTATTTAGAGGACGAATCCGGTAAAAAGTATCCTTTGTGCTTTAATTGTAAAAATTGTGAGATGCAGGTCTTAAATCCATAATTAAAAATAAATATTTCGGGTAATTAAATTTTGAAATTTTGTTGTAAAACATAGGGTATGAAGCAAATTTACCTTATAATAATTTTAATAGTATTTTTAATTTCCTGTCTTGATTTAATTGACAGTTGCAATATGCTTGATCGAGTTATTTCAAGCGGGTCTGCCGTAAATTATATAAATAAAACTTTTAATCTTAAAAAGTAAAAATGAAATCATCTGAATATTCAGGCAAATGTGAGTCGTATTCTTTTTGCATCCTTGGATTGGAGAGGTGTTCCAAGGCGTTAGGAATAAATTTTTTAGGCTCTGCATCCATCTCTTGTTCGGTTTTCTTAACGGTAAAAGTTCTTACATCTCTTGGAAAGAACCTCATAAAAACATTTTGGCTGATGGTTTGAGATATACTGCCTGATGAATATTGTTTAATCTTTTCAAGTTGTGACATAGCTTGAGTTTGATTTGATGCGGAATAGTATCCGAAGGTATCAGATACGGATTTTGTATATTTTCCGCTCCACATGACAATATTATTAACCATATCAGTTAAAACCGCGTTTGTTTTTAATTCAAACGGGTAGCTGATTTTAAAGGCGCTTGAAATTTCCAAAACATCCCACAGATTACGTCTTAATGTAGTTTTGTCATTAACAGCATAACAAGATATCAGTAGAACCGATTTAACATCAAATGCTTTAGCTATTTCTTGCAGGGTTTGGAAATCAATCCTATCGGTTTCTTCGTATTTTTTCAATACGCTTTCTGTTTTTGTTTTTAGAACACTATCAGTATAGAGCTTTGCACGAACATCTGCTAATGCTCTTGTGTTAATATTTTGGTATTGTCTTAAGTTAAATATGACATCTTCAGCGACAATTTCTGACACTTCAGGAAAGCAAAAATAATTGTCACATACAGAGAATAAATTTGTCGGTAATACAAGCAATTCAAATTGAACGGCATGTGCCTTAATTGGCGCAAATACAAGTATAAATATCAATAATAATAATTTATATAAAGCTCTTTTCATAAATATATTATAGCATAATTAATCATAATATGTTATAATAATTATATGCAAAGAGATATTGTTAAAATATTGGGATTTGGCGTGGATACATTCACATTTGAGGAGGCATTGGAGTATATAACCTCTCATCATGGACAGGTTGTTACCATAAATCCTGAAATGATTGAAACTGCGCGCAAAAATTCTGAATTTGCCAATATAATAAATTCAAGTGAGATGGTTGTGCCTGATGGTATCGGGGTGCAACTGGGCTTAAAAATATTGGGAAAAGATATTAAACGAATTGCAGGGGTTGAGTTTGGCAAGGCTTTATTGATAAAAGCTGCAAGAGAAAATAAAAAAGTTGCACTTATCGGCGCAAAAGAAGAAGTTCTGATTCAAGCAATATTAAACCTAAAAGAAGAAATCCCAAATCTCAATATCGTGTATTCTCATAACGGTTATTTTGACAGTGATGCGGAAATTCTTGCTGAAGCCGTAAAAGCACAGCCTGATGTCGTATTAGTTGCATTAGGGTCACCAAAGCAAGAATTTTTTATAAATCAATTAAAGTTAAGACTTCCGGATTCAGTATTGATTGGACTTGGAGGAAGTTTTGACGTATGGGCAGGTGTTGTAAAAAGGGCGCCAAAAATTTATCAACAGTTAGGGTTGGAATGGTTATATCGTACGGTAAAGGAGCCTCAAAGGTTAAAACGTATATTTCCGACATTACCTGTATTTGTGTTAAGAGTATTAAAAGAAAGGTTTATCGGCAAATAATATGTTAAGCGATATGGAAGTAAAAAAGATTGAAAAACTATGTCTTGAAAACAGACAAAATATATTAAGGATGGTTCATGGCGCGAAATCAGGTCATATTGGCGGGTCGTTATCGGCTTGTGAAATTATGACGGTTTTATTTCACAAATGTATGAAACATTCTTTGGGCGGCAAAGATTTCAAAGATTATCCGACTCGTGACAGATTTATATTGTCAAAAGGTCATATATCGCCGTTGTATTATTCGGTATTATCTCAAATAGGGTTTATAGAAAAAGAAGAATTAGATTCCTTCAGAAAACTCGGTACAAGGCTGCAAGGTCATCCGACTTTATGGTGTCCGGGGGTTGAAATAGCAACCGGTTCTTTAGGTCAGGGTTTGTCTGTCGGATGCGGCAAGGCTATGGCTATGAAGCTTGATAATATAAATTCTCATGTATTTGTTTTGTTGGGTGACGGGGAATTGCAAGAAGGCAATGTTTGGGAAGCTTTTATGCAGGCTTCTCACAGAAAACTGGATAATCTGGTAGCTATTATCGACCGCAACAGGTTGCAAATAGACGGTAATACGGAAAATATAAAATCTTTGGATAATTTAGGTGATAAATTAAAGGCTTTTGGTTGGAATGTTATAGAAATTGACGGACATGATATCAATGCTTGCTATGGAGCTATTGAGAGTGCAAAATCATACAAAAATGCGCCGTCTGTCATAATAGCGAATACAATAAAAGGCAAAGGAGTCAGTTTTATGGAAAACAACGCAGGTTGGCACGGAACTGCCCCTAATGATGAAGATTTTGAAAAAGCAATGAAGGAGTTATGTTAAAAACGGGAGATATTGATGAAATACTATAATAAATTGAAAAAAGCTTTTACGTTGGTTGAAATTACGATTGCAATATTAGTTGTTGCTGTTTTGGTATTGTTATGTATGCCTATTGTAAATAATCAAATGCGAAAGACTGAAGAATATTCGTATTTTGCGGCGTATAAGTTGGTAGAAAAGATAGCTGCCCAAGTTTTGGTATATGGTGATGAAAATGATAATTTAGCATTTGCGGAATCTTCAAAAAATATGAATAATGTTTTTATTCCTCCTGCTATGGCGCAATTTTATAATAGCGAAACAGAATTTATGAATCACCTGTCAAAATCTCCCACTCCGCCAAATATAGTTACTAATTTTACTGAGTCAGAGTGGAATTACGCTGCGCTGTGTGCCGGTAAAGCATCGGTTAATAGTAGTGGTGGATTATATTCTTACACTATTGAAACAATTACTCCATCAGGTAAATGTAGTCTTTATGGTACAGGTAATCCGGGGCCTTATGGAACTTTTGCTCCTAATATATTTTCATTAGCCAGATTTAGTGGTAATAGAGTTACTCAAAATCAACTATTAGATAATTTAAAAAATATGGCAGCTCAACAGCATTGTATGTATTTGGGGAATCAAATTGATAGTGATAAATATGACTCTTATTATGTAAGTTTGGTGGATGACCCAAGTGCAAATCCAACTCATGAATGTATAGTTGTTCAGCGTGATCCTTTAGCAAGTCTTTCAACTGATACTGCTACAGCTTCAACTCCAGATACGGGTACTGCAGTAACTAATTGCGACAACGCTCATGGATATATTGAAGCAAGTGGTGGAACTATTTCTCCTTTCGGTACTACCTGTATTTGCAGCGGTGCGTGGGCGGTAAACAATCCAAGAGTATGTTGTCCGAATCCAGGTGATGGTAATTTAGCGTACTATGACGGTACAAGTGCAAGTTGTGTATCTCGTGCAGCCGGAACACGTAATGAAAGTACAGTTGCTGGCTCTAATTGCACTGCAAATGCTACTTACAGCCCTTCAAGTAGAAGTTGTGTTTGCAATGACGGATTTAATCTGAACGCAAGTAATTGTGTGCGAAATGCGGTAAATTGTCCTCCGGGGACCCATTTGTCAAATAGTAGCTGTGTAATAAATGCTCCGTTTTTAAAAGCTAAAAGGTTTTGTGAAAAAGTAAATTCTTTGTGGAATACAAAATCTCACCTTTGTGATACTTTTACCGAGGATGGACAACACAGAGCAGTATACACCGCAGTATATAATGCGGCTACGAATGATGGCTCCTATTTAAGTGTCAATGCCACTGAAGGTGCATTTAGTGATATAAGGCCTAATCTTGTGTTTGCAAACGGAATGAGAATGTGGATTTTAGGTGACAGAGCCGCATCAATTCCGGGGTTATCATATAATCCGGATGAGTATACAGATCAAAGTCATACAATATGCCAATTTGTGGATAATATTACAGAACCTGCTTGTCGTGTGGCTCCGAATTTCTTCTGTAGAGATGAAGGGCGTTGTTATTCTGTCACAACAAGTGCCGATGGTCCACGATTAGTAGATGCGAGAAATTGTTGTGCAAGTCCTGATAAGCAAAGTATAGTAGATGCTTCTTATGCAGGTGGTTCGTATGATTATCGTCTAGATTCGAGAATTTATGCAATAAGCGGATTTACGGTGTTTGTCGATATAGATGGCGCAGGAAAAGGTTCAAGCACTCTTTGGGATGATATATTCCCGTTCTATATTTCAACAGACGGCGAAGTCTATCCGGGGTATCCTTTGAATGCCGGTAATACAAGGCTCAAATATATCGGCGGAAATAGCTCTTACTTGAATGTAGATGTATATTATTACAGCCAAAGTGGAGATAACAGAGTAAAAACTTATGTTGATCGCTCAATACCTATGGCAAGGGCTCTTTGCCTTACTAAAAAAATAAGTGTAAAAACTCCATATTGCCGAAATTTAGGAGAAAGCTACAGAAAACAGGGCAATTATACTACTATTGATAAGTATGTAGAAGAGGAATATCCTTGTCATAACCAAAAATGTTTTATTCACCTGAAAAATAAAGTAAAATTCCTATAAAGGTAAATAACGTTATGATTTTTGATAACATCAGCAATATACACATATATAATTTGCCAAGAGTGGTTACTGACTTTGTATCAGAATTAAATTCCGATACAAAGTCTGGGCGTTGTGAAATTTGCGACGGGATTTATGCAAATATTGAATCTTATAATACAAAATTGATTAATGATGCAGTGTTTGAAGCTCATGAAAACTATATTGATATTCAAATTCTTTTAGATGGTATTGAAAATATTTATTATTGTCTGAAAGGTGATTTAGAGGTAAAAATTCCTTATAATAAAGAAAAGGACATTACTTTTTATTCCGAGAATATAATCCCTCATGAGTTTGTAAAATTAAACGGCTTAAATTTTGTCATTTTGTACCCTCATGAAGCCCATGCCCCGCAAGTCAGTACAAATAATACTCCCATGCAAGTAAAAAAAGTTGTTATAAAAATAAGAAAAGATTTACTTCTTTAAAGTCTCGGGAAATATATTCCATTCAATATCTTCATATTTTCTGAACCATGTCAGTTGTCGTTTGGCGTATCTTCTTGTGTTTTGTTTAAGGGTTTCTATTGCCGTATCAAGCGAACATTGGTTGTCTAAATATGAACAAATCTCTTTATATCCGATAGTGTTAACTATATTCGGAGCTTTTCCGTATTTATTTATTAAATCTTTAGTTTCTTGTACCAAACCTTGTTCTATCATCAAATCAACACGATTATTTATTCTTTCATACAATTTGCTGCGCTCAAAATTCCTGCCAATCCATTTGACATCATATTGGGATTCTGTTTTTGAACGTATTTCATTGAGTGTTTTGCCCGTTTTTTCTATGAGTTCTATTGCTCGAATGATTTTTTTAGTGTCATTTGGATCAATTTCTGCTGCCGCATTAAAATCTTTTTCTTTTAATAACTTGTGTAAATCGTCTTTAGTCATTTCTTTTAATTTGCTGCGTAATTCGTTATCGGCTTCAATATTTGGCATATCGTACCCTCTTAACAACATATCGAGGTACAATCCGGTTCCGCCGACAATTATCGGGGTTTTCCCATTTTTGTAAATATTTTGTATTATTTCTTGGGCCTGCTGTTTATATAGCCCTGCCGAATATTCAAAATCAGGTTCTGCAATATCAATAAGATAATGGGGTATCCCGCATCGTTCTTCTATAGTTGGTTTCGCTGTTCCGATATCCATTCCTTTGTATACAAGTCTTGAATCCGCAGAAATAATCTCGGCATCAAGTTCTTTTGCTAACTCTATGGAATACGCAGTTTTCCCGCTTGCCGTTGCTCCAACAATTGCTATTATTTTTATTTTATCCGAGGAATTTTTGCTCATAATATTTGAATAATAAAGTTGTTACATATATTGCAAAATAATAATATAATAATAATACTATAAAGTATAAAAACGGGTTTCCCATTAAAAAAATTACTGCAAAATGTAACAATATAAATAAAATATAGATGTATAAATATAATAAAATCGAACTTGGGAAAGTCATTATGATTTTTTTTATTGAGTAAATTAAAGCTTTGAACGGATTGAGTTCTGCGTATAAAACTTCAGGAATCCATAGCAAGCCCCAAAATGCGGTTATTGAAACAGTGATAAATGTAATCCCGCGAAAAGAATTTATATTGTCTGCCGTAACGAATTTTTGAAAAATATAGAATGGAATATTTGCGTCAAAGAAATTGTAACTTATTAAAAAAAGCAGCATTGCGGCAGATGTAATTCCTATGAATGGCAGAAAATATTTACTGAAGCCTTTTGGTATTGCTTTGAGCGTTTCTTTAAGAGCATTTACACGATCTTTGTCATACACAAATTCTTTATCTGACAGCTTTAGAAATTTTTTAACGAGATAGAACCAAATACAAGCAAATGCGCTAACTATTGTAATTAAAGTTACTATAGTAAATAAAGCCTTTATAAAAGTATTATCAAAACTTTTTGCAAAATTAATATATGCCGAAATTATGCTTATAAAAATTATAAGCGGTGCTGTTAAGATAATATTGTCAAAAGCAAGTTTAAAGTTTTTTACAAAAAGTTTCAGCATCTATGCTCCAACTGATTCTAAATTTTTACTCTCTTCTTTATTTGCTTGTATTTTCCTTTTGCGTCGCCGCATAAGGTCAACAAAAGCTTCTATTCTTGTTATATACCCTGCCCTACCTGTTTGTTCATCCAATATTAATGCTAAAATAGGAATATCTTTATCTTCTCTCATTGAAGGGAAGATATTTTGTGACATAATTTCAGGCATACAAGTAAACGGACTTAAGTGAATAATGCCGTCAATGCCTCTATTATCGGCATAAACAACATCAGATACACACTCCAAAGAATCTCCGCCGATATCTCTCGATAAATACGGCTTTGCTAATCTGTTTGCTCTTTGTAGATGTGTTTCTCCTTTTCTAAACATTTTTGGAATTATTGCATCTTTTAAAAATCCTGTCAAGGTAAGACTTCTTCTAACTTGAACACCCATTCTTCCGAGTTCTCGTTCAATATTTTGGTTTGAAAATTCATCATTAACGACATAGATTTCACCTGTTATATCAACGTTTAAAATGTCACGGTTATTATCAAGTTCAACCTTGTTCATTTCTTCTTCTATTTGCTTTTTTGCCCTTTTTAGCCCACGCAGAGTGTCGTTTTCATCAATGTATTTTAAAGCCTTTTTGTAATGTTTTTCGGAATCTCCTACATGAATTTCTCTTGCTCTGCAATAAAACAATTTATTTTCCAATGAATCAAGCATAAATGCTTTTGTTATTGCGATAATTATCGCACGTATGAATATCAGAGGATTATTTTTACCGCTTACTGCACGCAAAAAATTATACATCCCCTTAATTCCGTCATATAATTGCATTTCTATATATTTTGTTTTGTAGCCTAAATCTGTTAAAGCATTTTCTATACATTTTCCGTATTCGCCCAATCTGCAGCATCCGGGTGAAGTAATCATTGCTACATAATCCGTCCCGCCGTCAATTGCTTCTATAAAATTTCCCAAGATAAGCTTATACGGCAGACAAATAGCCTCAGGCGAATGTTTTGTGCCTAAAGACAATGTCTTTTTGCTAGTGTATGGCTCTACATAAGGTTCGCAGCCGATTATACGTAAGGCCGCAGCCCAAGCTATGCTAACCGTTCCCATGTGGGGAAATGATACTTTTGTTTTTTGTTTATTGGTTTTGCTCATTGTGTATAATTATCCTTTAAAATTCAAGTCCGGATGTCTTGCTGCCGTTACCTCATCAATCTTTTTAACAGGAGTTGTGTGAGGCGCTGATAAAATTTTATCAGGATTTGTCTTACATTCTTCCGCAATTTTTATCATCGTTTCGACAAATTCATCAAGCTTTTCTTTTGTTTCCGATTCTGTAGGTTCTATCATAATTGCTTCATGAACGATTAATGGGAAATAAACCGTTGGCGGATGAGTGTTTCCGTCCATCAAAGCTTTTGCAATATTTAGCGTTGAAACACCATTTTCGTGTTTTTGCTTTTCCCCTGTTATTACAAATTCATGCATACAAGGCTCATCATAAGGTAAATCGTAATATTTTTTTAGTTTTTCTTTTAAATAATTTGCATTCAATACGGCATTTTCCGTTGCGTGTTTTAAATTTTTGCCCATCATAAGAATATATGCATACGCGCGAACAAGTACTGAAAAATTACCGCAAAAATCTTTAACACTTCCGATTGAGTGCTTCACATCATAACAGCGTTTGTATTTTGTCCCGTCAAAAGTTATTACAGGAGTAGGTAAATAATCTCTCAATTTATCAACAACAGCGACAACACCTGCTCCAGGTCCGCCTCCGCCATGAGGGGTTGAAAATGTTTTATGTAAATTCAAATGCACTACGTCAAACCCCATTAGTTTCGGATTTGTATATCCCATAATTGCGTTAAAATTAGCCCCGTCATAATATAGCAATGACCCGTTTTCGTGCATTATTTTTGAAATTTCTTCGACTTTTTCTTCAAACAAACCAAGTGTGTTCGGATTTGTCATCATAATTGCCGCAACATCTTTATCTAAAACTTTTTTCAATTCTTCAATATCAACTTGCCCGCGTTCGTTTGATTTTATTTCTACGATATCAAACCCTGCCATTTTCGCACTTGCGGGGTTTGTTCCATGCGCAGAATCGGGGATTATAACTTTTTTTCTTTGTTCTCCGATTGTGTCAAAGTATTTTTTTATAATCATCATCCCTGTCATTTCACCATGGGCGCCGGCTGACGGTTGAAGAGTAAGTGCATCCATTCCCGTAATTTTTAATAGGGCATCCGATAAGTCATACATAAGTTTTAGTGCGCCTTGAGCCATTTCATTAGCTACTTCGGGATGAATGTTGAAATCTTCAAGGTTTGCTAAATATTCGTTTACCTTCGGATTATATTTCATAGTACATGAGCCTAACGGATAAAAACCCTTTTCTATACAAAAATTCATATCCGAAAGTGCTTTGTAGTGTCTCATAACATCTAATTCCGACAATTGCGGAAGTCCAATTTTATCAGTTCTTTTAAATTTGTCAGAAATAAAGTCCGTATTAATAGTGTTATCGGTAAGATTTATTCCGTTCGTACCGTTGTTTTTTTCAAAAATAGTTTGCATATTTTAAATTATCCCCTGTTTTACGAGTTCTTTTTTTATTCTGTCCAGACCTGATTGTATAATTCTGGAAATTCTTGATTGAGAAATATTAAATTCATCTGCTATTTCTCTCAATTTTTTGTCTTTAATAAATTTATATTCGATAAACTCTTTTTCCCTTGGCGGAAGCTTTTGCATAGCATCCAAAATTCCTTGTTTAAGTTCTGTAAAAACAATAGAATCTTCAGGATTTCTATCGTTTGATTTTATTTGTGTAGGAACTTCAGCATCTTGTAACTCATCAATTGATAAGATGTTTTTATAAACTTCTGCCCTTATTTCTACCGCATTTGATAAAGCATTATCCGCGTCTTCTTCGTCTTCAAATTCTTGAGATTTATTCTTTAACGTATACCATTTGTATCTCCTGCGGACTTCATTACGAATTGCCCATTTTATTGCGGTAGATAAGTATGTATTGTTGTATTCCTGATTAGAATTATTTTTGAACAATATGTAGAGAGCATGTGTGCCAATATTGACAAGTTCCGGAAGTTCTATCAAATGTGAACTCGAAAATTTCTGATATTCAACCTTAGCTATTATCTCAATTAGTTCTTTGTATTCTCTTAATTTTTTATCTTCAGCTGACATCTTATTCAAAATAACCCTATTGATATTACAATTTAATCATATCAAAAAAAAATATATATTACCAGCTAATGTAATTTTCCTTAACATAACTTATTTTGAATAAAAAGGAGTAAAATATGAAAGTATTATTTTGTGCCGACGGTTCTAAAATAAGTTATGATGCTATATTAAATTTTTCAAAATATTTTCGTGATTTCAGCGTGGATATATTAGCGGTTTCCGATTTTAGCTGTATCCCTGATACTTTGGTATTTGAAGGCAGCCGGATTGTTAATGAATGTATAAAATCTTCAGACGGCATTGTTGAATTTGCAAAGGATTATTTGGAATCTCATTCTATAAAAGTAAATACTCAGATAAAATTGTGCGGTTCTGCTACGGATTTGATATTAGAAACAGAAAAAGGTTTGCTATATGACTACATTATAATGGGTTCAAACGGAAAGAAAGGTGTTCAAAAGTGGATAGGGTCAGTTTCTCAAGAAGTTGCAGCATCTTCTGTCAGTTCCGTATATATTTCAAAAATGACGAACAATTCAAAAAATATACTATTTGCTATTGATGATTATAAAATTTTTGCACCATTATTGCGCAGTAATTTGTCAAAGTTTAATTTTTTGGATAAAGATGTATATTTGTTGTCAGTTTATCAAATGCCTGATTATTTGTTTTTAGAAGGTAATATTGACCAAAATTGGATTTCTGATGTTGAAATCCAGTTGCAAAAGACTTCTGATTTTCACCTCACAAGAACGGAGAGTTTGTTTAATGAATTTGGCATAAAGATTAAAAATAAATCCGTAATGAAGGGAATTCCTTCAAAAATAATATTGTCTTATGCATTGACTAATAATATTGATTTAATAGTTACCTCTATGAGTGCTCAAAAAAAACGTGTATATGAATCTGTGAGTAAAAGGGTGTTAGAAAATTCAAATGCCGATATGCTGATATTAAAGTCTTAATATTCTATATTCAAAATGCCGTCGCATAAAGTTGCAAATCCGCCTATCGGAATTGTGTCTTTTTGTTTAGCGTGAGTAATTTTAAAACCGCCGTAAATCGGGATGTTTAATTCTTTTGCTAATTCAAAAAATAATTCATCTAATTGCTCTTTTGGTTCGGAATCCAAAAAATCACCTAAAATAATAGCAGAAATGTTTTCTTTGAATTTCTTGATATTTAGAAGTTGTCTAAAATATTTATCAATTTTGTATACGGGTTCATTTAAGTCTTCTGCAAAAAATATAAATTTATCATCAGGAATAAAATCTGTACCGCAAAGTGATGCAACGGATGCTAAATTCCCGCCTATAATTATTCCTTTTGCATTTCCGCTTTTGTATGTTTTTAAATTTTGAGCAGAAACAGTAATTTTATCATTCGTTAATGTTTTAAAAAATTGTCTTTCTGTGTATTCATTTATTTCTTCCGGTTGAAAATCACCCTTTGGCATAGGTGATGAAAAAGTTATCAAACCGGTCTTTTTTAATATTACAGTTGAAAGTACCGTAATATCTGAATAGCCGCAAAATATTTTAGGATTATTTTTGATGATATTATAATCAATTTTATCAATAATTCTTAAAGCACCATATCCGCCTCGAACGCATAAAATCGCATTGGTTTGATTGTCTTTAAAAGCATTTTCCAAATCTTTTGCTCTGTTAGTATCATTTCCTGCCATATAGCGGTCATTATCAAAGATATGTGCGCCTAATTTTACTATATATCCTTTATTTTCAAAATATTTTTTAGTATTTTATACTTTATTTTTGTCTATTTTAATTGTAGGCGCAATAAATGTTTTGGTTTT